>NZ_CBAROL010000022.1:0-39401 GCF_964779595.1 Methyloglobulus sp. | reverse complement strand
ACATACGCATGTTCAGATGCTGATATTTTTATATAAAGTCGGTAAGAGTTAGGTGCCTATACTTATTAGGTCAATAGTTAAGCATTCGCTTAAAGGGACTAAATTAAAGGTACTTAAAAATGAACTTATCTAAAATAAAAAATAGTTATTCGCAATTCCAAGTTATCCAACACGAGGTAGCAACTGACCCTAACTTGAGGGTATATGGGCCCTTTCTAGGCCTATATATAGTTTTAAGCATAATCATAATTCTGGGGAATCCGTCTCTTACTCATAAACTAGAAGGTTTAGCTGGATTAGCTTTTATGGGGATATTTGGTCTAGAGGTTATGGTTGCGTGCGTTAAGGACTTCGGTCGTGTGCTGTTCACTTCCCTAGCATCACTGAGTGCGTTGTTAACCTTGCTCGCCAATATCATTACACAACTCAGCATCCTTGGCGTTATTTACAAGTTCAATATAGATCTAAGTTCCATGGATTGGGAGACTAAGCGTAGTCTATTAGAATCGATTGTATTTATGGTGGTGTTTGGTCAGGTAATTATTAATGCGGTAAAACGGTAATTCATAAGGCAGCCACTTGGCTGCCTTATTTTCATCTGAATCTACTGTATGACCTATATGCTTTCTTCTTATGGCTAACAGGTGCGCCTGGTTTAGTTTTACAGACCAAACATATCAGTCCAAATCCACCTTTACCACTACCTAAGTTTTGGTCAAAAAACTCAGCCTTAGCTTTTACTTGGTCGCACTTTTTGCAATGCTTACTGGATCCGTCACCTAAGTTTTCCGCCTGATCTCGAATGTCAGCTATAAGCGCTACATCATCGTCTTTTGAGGCAGACACAACCAAAGCGTAAAGTCTCTCAGATATTACACTTACAGGGTCTTGTCCCATATTGAATCTATTGATTCGAAGGAACTTGTATCCGTAAGATTCCAATGTCATTTGACGCTCAATGTCTTCTGGGCGGTAGTACTGGTCCCAGTTACCTTCATTAACCTTCTTGCGCTCAATGAAGTGCTCCTGGAAGCCATCATATTCAATCACAATGTTAATTACGCTGTCGTCAGCATGGTATCTCAATAGGAAATCACAACGATAAGCCGGTTGCGTATAGTACGGGTCTAGTTGACGCAAATAATCACCGATAGGGAATTGTGCAATCAATTCCACACTTTCGTTATTCTTTTGATAAAACTCTGACTTAGATATCCAGTCTAAAACTTTACGCTCCATCGGTGAGGCCGGATCAGTATCCGCCGCTTCAGGAAGTGACTTGTCTTTCAAGATGTTATCGTAGTGATTTAACACTCTACCAATTGACCCTTTGAATTGGTCGATTGGTTTAGATAGCACGAAGTGGATAGTCTCTTTAGCACGGCTAAACCCTACATTTAGGCGTTGTAGCCGAAGCTTATCCTCAATGAGATCCTCAGCATTACCTAACTCAACTGGGAATATGTAGTTTAGGCCATCTTGTTTTGATGTGGCCACTAAGGAGTAGTAAATGATGTCGCGTTCTTCGCCCTGGCACGAGTCAAACGTCATAATCTTCAACCGCAGTTCTGATTCAAATTTAGCCGCATATGAATCAGAGAACATCATTCTCGTCAGCAACTGCTGCTGCTCACGGAATGGCGTAATGATGCCCACTGACAGAGGTGATTCGGTATCAACTAACTCCTTTAATTGTGCCAAGATAAACTCAGCTTCAGGCGTATTGATATTGCGATATTTCTCGGTACGATCGTCCAACTCTAAAACTGTAAATTTAATCACATCTTCAATGGGTTTACCCCTAACTTTAATAGCTTGGAGCTGACCACCATAGAACGTTTTGCTTGAGAAGCTTATTAGTTCTTGGTATCCACGGAAGTGCTTACGCAACATTTCCGTATAGTTAGCAATTAAGTCAAAGAACTCTAACACCGACTTTTTAACATCAAATTGTTTTAGACGCTGAATCTTATCGGTCGCTGTTCCGATATTTTGTCTAAAATGTTGTTCCAATTCTGACAGGTATCTTTGATTCAACTCGTTGCTGGCGTTAGCAGACTTAACGTTCGAGAACTGCTTTTGGTCCCCGAATACAACTACTGTCTTAGCACGTAATAGTGCTGGGAATGCTTGAGCCACGGAAACCTGACTACCCTCATCAATCACGACAACATCAAACATCCCTTCTTTAAGCGGAACGTATTCAGCGAAGTCTCTAATGCCGGCAATGATGCAGGGGAATGCATTCTTTAAGTCATCAAACGTGTCTTTAGGGAATTGCTGTTTAGCCTTAATAACCGCGCCTAACGACTTGGCCGTTGCACGATGATTGTTAGTGAAATCCAAGAAGCGCTTATCAATTTCATGAGCTAATTGCGACGTGTATAGCTGTTCCAATTCCGCAGAAGCGCCCACGTAGTCAAATACCGGCACTGATTCTAGTTTGCCTTTAATCTTATTCCACAAGATGGCATACCTTGCAAAGCTTTGAAGTTTGGCAAGACTGTCTCCAGTCAAATCAAAAGACTCACCAGCATCAATCGTTCGAAGAAATATCTCTACAAAGCTACGTAATGGATTTAAATCCACTGCATCTTTGTTTTTAAGTAAGAGTTTATATACATCAGATCCAGCGTATACCGGCAAACCAAGTTCGCTAAGCTCAGCATTCATATCCGATAACGTTAGACTGACATATCTAAGCTCGCTTGTTTTTTTATGTAAATCAAGCGTAAGGTCGCAGGCTAATGCTTGTCCAACGGTCACATTCAGTGCGCGTGCTTTTGATCCAGTAAATAAGAATCCCAATACAGGCCAGCGCATCGAGTCATATTCCGCAATGAATCCTTGCAACACTTGTTGGTTACTAGGATTAATGACTCTAAATAGCTTTAAGGCATCGCCATTGGTTACTTTTGGATGCAAGCGATAAGCTGCAACTCTGACCTTTAGCTCAGCTAACAATAAGGGCATTGATGATAAGTCAAAGAGGCCGTCCGCAAAACTTAGTAAATCAGCAGTTAATAAGGCCAACCCGGCAGCCAAATCATCTAGGAGTTTCGGTTGCTTAGGCTCGCGGAGTAGCGCTAGCGAATTAGGGTGTGTTAGTCCAATAGCATGTTCAATCTCATGCATTTCTTCAATTTCTTGAATAGAAATTCCACCGTAACATCCCATCGTCTCAGTTATATTTCGACTGAGTGCAGTCTTATGCTCGTCTATTTGGACCAGTAACTTACCGTTATTTGATTTAGCCGCGCGGTAGTGATTCTGAATACGTTCTTGAGATGATGCTGATATTAGTTTTGCATAGGTGCTGGTGGTGCGACCTAACCTAAGGATTGGATCTGGGAATTCATCTCCAAGTCGTACGCTTTGAAGTGCATGTTTAAGCTTATCTTGAACGACATCAAGGGCTTCCTGCTTATCTGACAGCACTAATATGTTCCGACCTTTTAGTATGCAATCAAAAGCAATGGCGGTAATTGTGTGAGACTTGCCCGTGCCTGGAGGGCCTTGGACCACAATATATTTACAAGCAGGATCCGCAATAGCCATAAGAACTTTGCGCTGTTCTTCATTAAGTGGAATGGGGGTTTCAGCCACCAATCTCTCTTGAGGCGGCAATTCATCCCACCCATCGTGAACTTGTTGCTTAAAGCTGACAGGATCCTCGTTTAAAAATCCATTAATGATATTTAGGAATAGCTCACCTACGCCACTTTGTTCGCCGTTGACAATGGTAAGCAGCTCTTCGTAGTCATTAAGTAAGGACTCATCGGACTTATCGAATATGCCAAAGAAAGCTGAATTACGCATCTTAATAAGGGCGGACGATGCGGTTTGCAGTGTATTTTTCCGCAAATCAAGCGAGGTGCTTAAGTCAAAAGCCGGCGTCATTTTAATCAACACCTTTTCCATGGCGTCTAGCAGTGACTTACCTTCATCAAGGTAAATGATCCTGTCTTCGATTGGGCTTAAGGCTATGCGTGCTGATGTAGATTTTTGTTCCTGACATACATAGTCAATGGCACGCTTATTGACGTAAAGATGAGGGTCAAACTCTAACTTGAAGTCTGCATTTTTATCATCTAAGGTAACTGTGGCTGGGATATAAAAAACAGGATACGCCGCATTGCCAAATCTCAATTCACACAGGTAAAGATAGAACTGTAAGTTATCGCCAGTACGGGAATAGTTTAGTAGGTCTCGAACCTCTTGGTAGGCATCTGCGGTAGCAAACGATTCAAAGAAATCCTTCACTCGTTGCTTTGCCTCTTTTTCAGAGAATAGCTCGTTTAGAATCAGATTAGCTGGATCCTGATTGCCTGAAACTATAAAGGTGTTTAAGGCGGAGGGGAGTTGTTCAAGAACAGGGGCAGCCAGCACATCGGCTAACTCTGTTTCAAGTTCGTATACTGAATCAATAACTGAGTATGCCTGTTGTCTAAACGGCCCATCCAGTAGCGCTAAAACAGGTGCTACGATTAACTGGCTAACTAACTCAGCGAATGCCGTTTGAACTTCTTCAATGTATTTCTCTGGATTTTCAACGGCTGAACTACGCTTCCTAACCGCGAAAGCTATAGTTTCTGATTTAACTCTATCAAATGAGTCTAATTCCAAGCTATCAATCTGCTTAGAGATTAAATCCAGTAGAACTGGGCTTATAGGTGCGGTGTATCGACCTTTAGGGATGCGAAAGGTGAAGCCTTCGGTTGAGGGTTCTGATATTAGCTTCCAGATTGCTGCGTTAAGCCCCGCATATTTGCGTAGATGGACTCCGCAGCGGAAACCCGTGTCTGTTTTCGTCTGAATCTTACGACGAGGAGCCTGCTGCCGTTTGAAATCAGTTTCAAGGAAATCTAGAAAATAGCGACTAACTTTCTGAGCAAAACCCTTAAGGTCACTCGCTTTATCTACCGGACTGCTAGCTTGGTCTGCCATTATTGTTTTTCTGCCAATTATTTACTGAGATATTACCTTATAGACCTAAATGTAGCTAGGCACCTCAACCCAACACTTACTTTAATAGCTATACCAATCTAAGGCCAGTATACCGGCGAACTTCTTTAATTTTTATTAGGGGAGTTCATCCCCGGAAAGGTATTTGTAATGACTCAAGATCAAATAGTTGGATTGTTTTCGGAAGGTAGCTTGCATGATGAAGGCCTAACTCTCTGTACTAACCCTGAGTTCGACTCTGCGGATCTATACCTATTTTGGTGTGAGTCGGCAGGAATGTTTAAGGCGGGTATCTCTAATAAAGTAGAAAAAAGGTTATTTGAAGTAACAGATCCAACCTCAATTAACTTTGATAAATCAATTTATTTCAGGTTTCCCACCCGAGATTGGGCAAGGGCGATGGAATTGGCGTTACATGCCCGCTTAAAGTCAGGAAAGCATCACGTAAAGCCTAAGGTTGTTTATCAAAAATTTAATGTATCTAGCGGACATACTGAATGGTTTTACAATCGAGCCCATGCTGAAGCTTTAGCATACATCTTTAATCAAACCAAATCAGGCTTAATGCCTCTTGTTAAGCAAGGAATTATGTCCTCAGATGCAAGCATAATGGCGAGCATCGACCGCAGAGCCTGTAACATAGCGGCTAGGCTTGTTAGAGACTCTAAGTCTGAGTTTAGCCGAGGTCCTGATATGGGGGATGATTGGTCTGATGATGGGCACCTAAAATCAAATGGATATCGATATTTTAGCGATTGTGAAACCAGAGCTTACATAGGTATATTCAAAGAGACGCTTGTTCATCGGATGTTATGGTTGTTGCGTAAAGGCGACATTCCTGCAGGTATGGATGTCGCGTTCATCAATGGCGAAAAGACTGATATACGGTTATCAAATTTACGTCTTGTATCTTCAAGCATTCGCAAAAAGGAGCTATTTAAATCCGATAAGGCTAAAGCTGGAAAAGTTAAGTACCACGAGAGCAAAAATCACGCTATGGTGTATGAAGGTGATGATGGTCTTAAATATAAGCTATGTAAAGGGTGCGGCGAAACCAAGCTTACTTCTTGTTTTTATATAGATAAAAAGGCAGGTATAGCCGGAGTGGTTCAAACCTTGTGCAAACCTTGTTCAAACGCACACAAGAATGCACGATCAAAAGCACGTAGATTACATCTAAATGGAGGAGTTCAACTAAAGCGCGGACCGAAGCCAAAAGCTAAAATTCAATCTTAAGTAGGCATTAGTTTAGTCAATTCAAAGCAGCCTTTCGGGGCTGCTTTTTTCATCGGGGCTCCCAATCAAGTCTAATGCAACACTAGGGTAGGTATACCTTATCTTTATGATTTATATCACTTTGTGCGTCAGAGACATAATAGCGGAATGGAACTAAAAAAACTCATGGTTAATCCTCACTGTTTGGGTTATGGTATTTCACGTATTCATTTAGTAAATCAATAAGTTAACTCATTTTAATGGATGAGTAATCCATACTTTACCAGTCTATACAAGCTTAGTCACTATTTACCCTACAAATTAACTGAGTTGCAGTTTGCTAACCGGTTAAAACTAGATCGAATTGTTTGAAAAAGTCACCGATTTTAGCTCTTGGAATTGCTACTACAGATTCTGCTAAACTAGCTACACTTAGTCCGCGCTCTTGCAAAGATTCAGTCTCTGCGTATAACTGGTTGATGTCGTAGAGCGGCAGGGCTTTATAGATTGTCGCAGTCGCTTTTAAATTTGCGAGTTCTGGTTGTTGCTGCTCTTTTAGCTGAAATACGGCGTTATCGAATAATAAGATGCTGACTTCTTGGTCGAATGCTGCCACAGTCATGATGATATCGAGCATCTCCTGTACGTATGCGCCGTTGTGAGGTGGTTTTCTGAGGGCAAATAAGATTTTTTTCACGGGTTTGATTTGTCCGATTTTGCTCAATAAGTTAGCCAAATATAATCACGCGGTCTGCTTCTATTAGTGCCTCGATCCATTGTCCTAAGCCACCAATGCGAAATTCCGTCGCTAGATCATCGTCTTGCTTGCCCTGCCGCTGCGCTTCATCGCTGCATAATAAGCCACGTCTTTGAGCGGCGGAAATGCACACCACGAGGTCAATATTATGTTGCTTGGCTAATTCACTCCAACACAGGGTTAGATTAAGTTCGTCGTCAGGTGGCGTTGTGTATTTGAAGGCGTGATAAATGCCTTCATGGTAAAAAAATACCCTGAATACTTCATGTCCTTGCGCTACAGCTGCCTTAATGAATTGATAGGCACTGTGTCCGGTATTAGATTGGTAGGGGCTGGCGTTAACTTGGATAGCAAAGCGCATTGTCTAGTTACTGACTGATTTTTGTACTGAGCATGGAAGTATCTATACAAATGCAATCAAATGCTTACAGCAACGGAATGTTATAGCTTGCGATTATTGCTTTGATTTCTTTGGCTTTTTTAACAATCAACTGATCCAATACGGCTTTTCTTGGTTTATCTGATTTTCTAACGCCCATCGACATCGGGAAATCAAACTGCATCCCTGGGGTTGATTTCATGGGAATGACGGTATAGCTGTTTTTGGGGCTTTGCGAAATAATATATCCCGCCATTGGTCCCCAAATAATCACCATATCGATTTTTTTAGCCTTAAGGTCTTTGGCAATCTGCATGGCGACGTTGTTTTCATCATCACCGGACATGCTTTGGTAAGGGATGCCGTAGTCGAGCAAACCGCTTTTTTGCAACCAAGTTGTTCCAGGACCTTGGTCAAACATGGCGATCTTGAGTTTTTCCTGTCTATCTAGCGAAACATTGGTAAGCTGGGCTGCATCTAAAGCAATATCATCCCAACCACGACCTTTGGCAATAAGTAACACGTAGGTAGACTGATAGTAAGGAATAGTGGTCTCTGTCAGATCGTAGCCAGCAGGTAAGCCCATCACCACATCGCATTTGAATTCGGTGCTGTCCACATCCGTTTCTTTTATCGGAGCCATTAAGGTATTGCGGATGAAGCCTATACGTTGCGGAAACCAGGTATATTCAACGATTTGCTTTAGCTCTTTTGCCAATAACTCGGCAATTTTGTTTTCAAAGCCATCTTTCTTTTTGGAGGAATAAGGTGGATTAAGCGGGTCAGCACAGACTTTGAATTTATCTTCCGCAGTTGCTATAGCTGTTGCAGTTAGCAGAATTAATCCGGCGGACAGGTGGCAAAGTAAGGGTAGGGGACGCATCAAACACTCCGTTATGGTCTTATCGGTAAACATAAGACAGTTTACTTCATAAGACTTTATGGCAGAAATATAAAATGTGGCAAGTTTTTGTGCGGTTATTAAGGCAATATTCGCTTAGGCTTAAGCTAAAATCCCACAGAAAGTGAGAATACGAATGAGGCATGAATAACTTCAGGATCATACTTCCAGTTTGCTGGACCTTTTGCTTCTACTAATGTGGTTGCCTCAAACGCGTGCATATAGCGCAAATCGGCTGCGATAAATTTGTATCGCGCCGTGATGCCGGTATTCCAGTACAAATAATCATATTCCAGCACTTCTTCAACTTGACTGTAACCAACACCGGATGATATTTCCAAATAATCAGTCAGGGGATACCTGGCGGTGAGTTCATAGTCGCCGGTCACATTGTTTTGACTGTAAAAGTCATCGGAAATAGAAGCTCTCAGGGTAAGTAAGTCGCGGTAATTTAGGAACGCATGGAACTCGTTGTAATCGGCTAGTCGCCCGAAAATCTTGCCGTCATAAAGATAGCGTGTCCACTGCACATCAACGCGCCAGTCATCAGCCAGTTTATGTGTGTACCCTAAATACGGTGCGAATTCGACAGTGGAGGAATCGTTAAATTTGCGGTCGCCGAAGTCTACATTAGAAGCAGAGGCACCTAAATAGATGCCGGATGAATGTTCATAATCAAGATTTCCCTGAATGGCATAACCATTTTGGGTTTTGGTGTAACCACGACCTACATAATTGGTTGCGCCTGTTAAAGTGCCGTGAAGATCGGCGAAACTTACGTGAGGGACTAATAAGATCGGAAGCCAAGTACACAAGCGAATAAAAAAAAATATCCTTTCCGACAACTCCATAACGCTTTCGTGACACTCATATTAAAACAGTAATGGTCAATTAATTGTGATGGTTTGTCAAACTTAGTTAAATTATTCCCTATACAGTAGCCAATTTTAGAAAAACCGTTGCAAATAAACCCCAGTAAAGGAGGCCGGATTTTGGGAAACTTGTTTCGGTGTGCCTTCGGCAACTAACATACCGCCACCATCACCGCCTTCAGGGCCCATATCAATAACCCAATCGGCAGTTTTGATGACATCCAGATTGTGTTCGATGACGACGACGGTATTGCCGTGATCTCTCAGCTTATGCAGCACCGTAAGCAATTGTTTAATATCGTGGAAATGCAAGCCAGTTGTGGGTTCGTCGAGAATGTATAAGGTTGTTCCGGTATCGCGTTTGGATAGTTCTTTGGCGAGTTTAACCCGTTGCGCTTCGCCGCCAGAAAGCGTGGTGGCGTTTTGTCCTAGGGTGATATAGCTTAAGCCGACTTCCATCAAGGTTTGCAGCTTACGTGACAGGGACGGCACCGCGCTGAAAAATTCGGCGGCATCTTCGACCGTCAACTCCAGGATTTGGGTGATGGTTTTGCCTTTATATCGGATTTCCAAGGTTTCGCGGTTGTAACGCTTGCCTTTGCAACTGTCGCATTGCACGTAAATATCCGGCAAGAAGTGCATTTCCACTTTGATTACGCCATCGCCTTTACAGGCTTCGCAGCGACCGCCCTTGACGTTAAAGCTGAACCGACCCGGCGTGTAGCCACGCGAACGCGATTCATGGGTGGCGGCATACAGTTCGCGTATCGGTGTGAATAAGCCAGTGTAAGTGGCAGGATTCGAGCGCGGCGTACGGCCAATCGGGCTTTGGTCAATATCGACCACCTTGTCAAAATGCTCCAGCCCGTCAATACCATCGCAAGGTGCAGGAATGATGCCAGCACGGTTTATCAATCGGGCGGCGTGGCTGTAGAGCGTGTCATTGACCAAGGTGGATTTTCCCGATCCCGACACGCCCGTCACGCAGGTTAACAAGCCGACGGGAATTGAAATAGTGACATTTTTCAGGTTGTTACCGTGGGCATTGCGTAGTGTGATTTGTTTTTTCGTATCGATAGGCGTGGTGGTTTTTGGTACGACAATGCCAATCTTCCCTGATAAATATTGCCCAGTTAACGATTCACTGTTATTGAGAATATCATCAAAAGTTCCTTGTGCAACGATACAACCGCCATGCACGCCTGCACCTGGGCCTATATCGACAATATGGTCGGCTGAACGTATGGCATCTTCATCATGCTCAACAACAATCACCGTGTTGCCCAAATCACGGAGTCGGAACAGGGTGTTTAACAAGCGTTGGTTATCGCGTTGATGTAGGCCTATGGACGGCTCGTCCAGCACGTACATAACGCCCACCAAGCCCGCGCCGATCTGGCTGGCAAGCCGGATACGCTGGGCTTCACCGCCGGAAAGCGTATCGGCGCTGCGGTCTAAAGTCAGGTAATCCAAGCCCACATTCACCAAAAATTCCAGCCTTTCTCTAATTTCCTTGATGATTTTTTGTGATATTTCGCCGCGTTTACCAGGCAAATTCAGCTCGTTGAAAAAAGCCAGCGCTTGCCGGATAGGGTAGCGAGTCACCTTATGTATCGGTTTGTCGTCGATAAATACATTCCTGGCGGAATTGTTTAACCTCGCACCATTGCACACTGTACAAGGCTTTTGGGATAAATATTTTGCCAGTTCTTCACGTATCATTGGTGAATCGGTTTCGTGATAACGCCGTTCCATATTGGCGATAATACCCTCGAAAGCATAGCGTCTTTTAGTTGCAGTACCGCTAGTATTCAGATAGGTAAATTCAATGATTTCCTTGCCACTACCGTAAAGGATGATAGCTTGGATGTCCTTAGTCAGCTTGGAAAATGCCATTTCAGGATCAAAACCGTAGTGTTTTGCTAGTGAATTGATAATCTGATAATAGTACGCATTACGTTTGTCCCAGCCACGGATTGCACCACCCGCAAGACTTATATCGGGGTTGTGGATAATCAGTTCGGGATCAAAATGCTGTCTTACTCCCAAACCATCACAACTACTACATGCACCTTTAGGATTATTGAAGGAGAAAATACGTGGTTCAAGCTCCGTCAGGCTATAACCGCACAGCTTACAAGCGTAGCGTTCGGAAAATATATGTTCACTATTATCGTCAAGGCAAACCGCAATGGCGATGCCATCAGCAATCCGCAAAGCAGTTTCAAACGATTCCGCCAAGCGTAGTGCAATGTCTGAGCGAATTTTAAAGCGGTCAACAATGACCTCAATTGTATGTTTCTTTTTTAAATCCAGCGTCGGTGCATCATCCAGATCGTAAACCACGCCATCTATCCGCGCTCTGATAAAGCCTTGCGATTTTAAATCGTCCAGTAATTGTAGATGTTCGCCTTTGCGCTCATTGACTATCGGCGCAAGCAGCATCCAGCGCTGGTCTTGCGGCTGCGCCAGAACCGAATCAACCATCTGGCTGATGGTTTGGGCTTCTAACGATGTTTGATGTTCAGGGCAGCGCGGCGTACCGGCACGGGCATACAACAAACGCAGATAATCATAAATTTCGGTGATCGTGCCGACCGTTGAGCGCGGATTATGGGAAGTGGATTTTTGCTCAATGGAAATAGCCGGAGATAAGCCTTCGATATGATCGACATCGGGTTTTTCTAAGCGTGACAAAAATTGCCTGGCATACGCTGAGAGAGATTCTACATAGCGCCGCTGTCCCTCGGCATAAATGGTATCGAAAGCCAGCGACGATTTCCCCGAACCGGACAAGCCCGTGATAACGATAAGCTTATCCCTGGGCAGGTCGAGGTCGATATTCTTCAGGTTATGCGTTCTGGCACCACGGATGCTGATCGTATCCATTCGTAAAGTAGGGTTATATAAACAACCCAGTAATATACGATTAAACGTGAGTTAAGACAAACAGCAAGTATTTGAATACGGATGAGAGATGTTTGCTTGACGGTAAAATACGGAGCTGTCGGTATCGTTAACCCAATAAAGCAAGATCGTTTGGTTGTCGGCTATTTGGCAACCAAACTGACATCGCTAAATTCAAGCTTCAATGGTAATCAAATCACCTCGCTTAACCCAGCCAGGTGTCAACACCCGCGCATACACACCCACACTGGGCAATTCTTTACCTGCAAAAGACACCATCGGTTTGTTTTTGGCGATGCCGTTTTTGAAGATGCCATTGTCTTGGGGCAAGTCGCCTTGAGCTAAGGTAGGCATGACGCAGCGTGGACAAGGGTCTGTTATTTGCAGACGTAAGCTATCGCCAATTTTAACGGTCTTGCCTACCCAGTCATTTTCCACGAAACCTTCTTGTCCTGACGTATCGACCATAATGTTAGGACGAAAGCGCCGGACTTCAAACCGACCTTCAGGATAATGATGTTGCATGGCGGCTATGGAGCTGGTGGTTAACAGATGCAATGCGGCATAGTCGAAAAATGTGCCTAGCGGTGCATCGCCAGCGACGGCTTCATTGGAAACTTCATTGGCTTCGCCTTCGTATTCCGGCCAAAATTGTTCCAGTTTGGCATCTTTGTGGGATTGGGTTTGTAACACGACCTTATGCCCTAAAAACTGTGAGAGCTTATCGTTAATGTCGCTTTGGTCACTACGTAACACCGTGCCATCAGGCAAGGTAATCCAAAGTGCTTGCAAACTACCTTGCGACGGCGGAGTAGCAAAAGTAGCGCGGTAAGTGAAGAAATCAGGCCATTTTTTGGGGTTTTTTGCACTGACAACTTTGCCAGTTTCGACATCAACCAGCGCGTAAGCGCGGTCGCCCATAAGGCCGCCTACACTTATTTCAGCGCCATTCAATTCTTCTCCCATCATGGATTTAACCGGATAACGCCAAAGCGTTGCGACGGTTGCGGATGTGTTGTTGGTCATGTGTTTTCCTTATCCTTATGTTATTGACGGACTTAGCATAAAACTATTATCGAATCGATGCAATAATGCGAGCATCGAAATTAGCTTAATTTGGTAAGCCCGATTTTATCAACTATTCCCTATTGATAGTGATAAAATTCAACCAAAAACAAGAGGAGGGCGCGTACATTGTCAGAAAATAATAACAAACATAAGATAGTGATCGTAGGTGGCGGTGCGGCGGGGCTGGAGCTTGCCACCAGTTTGGGGCAAAAGCTAGGCAAAAAAGGCTTGGCAGAAGTCATGTTGCTTGACGGCACTTCCACGCATATCTGGAAGCCGCTACTACACGAAGTTGCCGCAGGGACACTGGACGAGTCTGAGCAGGTCGAATATCTCGCGCAAGCGTACCGCAATAAATTCCGCTTTCGATTAGGAAAAATGGAAGGGCTCAATCGCAAGAAAAAGGAAATTTACGTCAGCCCAACCTTAAGTGAAAGCGGTGAAGAGCTGATTCCAAAGCGCACATTCAGTTACGATACCTTGGTGATGGCAATCGGCAGTGTCAGTAATTCCTTTGGTATCAAAGGGGTGGAAGAACATTGCCTGTTTTTGGATACCACTTCACAAGCGTTCAAATTCCAAAAGCAACTGGTTGAATCCTACATTAAGAATCATGCTGGGGCAGATGCTGCAAAGAATAAACAACTTTCGATTGCTATTGTGGGTGGCGGAGCAACAGGCGTTGAACTATCCGCAGAGCTACACGAAGTGACTGATTTACTTGCAGTTTATGGCTTGAATGAATCCAGTAATGTCAAATTGACCATCATTGAAGCCGCACCGCAATTGTTACCAGCCTTGCCAAGCAAACTCGCTACAGCAACACAAGATCAGTTAGCAAAGCTTGAGATTGACCTGAAACTGGGTTGTCGTGTGATCGAAGTGACCAAAAAAGGCATCAAAACCCTGGATGGCGAAACTATTCCGGCAGACCTTAAAGTATGGGCGGCAGGCATTAAAGCACCGGACTGGGTAAAACGTCTGGATGGGCTGGAAACCAATCAAATCAACCAATTAGTTGTTGATGAAACTCTAAAAACCAACGACGACAATATCTTTGCAATTGGCGATTGCGCCGCGTGTCCCTGGCCTGGACATAAGGGCAATGTGCCACCCAGAGCGCAAGCTGCCCACCAGCAAGCGACAACCTTGTGCCAGTCCATCGTCAACCGTTTGTCGGGTGCTGCACTGGTAAAATATAAGTATCACGATTACGGTTCGCTAGTGGCATTGGGCAAATATTCCACAGTCGGTAATTTAATGGGCAACCTGATGGGAACAGTTACTATCGGCGGATTTATTGCCCGAATTGTCTATCTGTCACTCTATAAAATGCACCAAGTGGCGATACACGGCTATTACCGCACCGCATTGTTAACGCTGTCGAATTTGTTCCGGCGTAGCGCCCATGCAAAAATTAAGATGCACTAATTTATAGGTTCGCATTGCCACATCCCTTAACCTTTCACCCACATAAATACCATGCTTGAAATAGAATACGAGTTCAGAGAAGAAGACTTAAACCATTATAACGAAATGCGTTTTAAGCAAACTGAGGAATACCGCAATCAGGTCAAAAAGAACCGCTGGATAGTGCCGGGCATCATGATGTTGATAGGCACGTTCTACTATTACTACTACGGCGATTTAAAAGCAGCCTTATATATCATGCTAGTAGCCGTACTTTGGGCACTGTTTTCCCCCAGAATCATCTTGCTCAATGTAGGTCGGCAGGTACTTAAATCCTACACCCACAAAGAAAAAAAGAGCATGTTCGGTACATATACACTAACTATCGACCCTGCCAACCCTAATTTCCTGTACGAAAAATCGCCCAGCGGCAAAAACAAAATGGCTTGGTCTGAGTTAGTCAGGGTGGATCACGCAAAAGGGCATGTATACATCTACCTCGACTTGAGTACCGCGTTGGTCATTCCCGAAGAAACCTTGAAAAGAGGCGATTTACAAGCGTTTGCCAAGCAGGTTGAGAAGATGATTGAGTTGCATGGGTAGGAATCATCTTATGATTATCTGCCCAATATGTTTAAAACAAATTTCCGAAATTCCATTGATCTTATATTTAACATGCGTGATGAACTCTATTTGATTAAGGAGAAGAATTGGGAATAAAGACAAAAGGTGAAATTACGTTTGAAAAGTTTTGCACAGATAACGGATTATCATTTGAAAAAATAGAAGAAGAAACTACACCAACACCGGACTATTTGATCACAGTCGAAGGTATAAAAATCTATGTTGAAATTAAACAAATCGACGAAGATAAAAAATTTGCACCGGAAGGAATGTTAAGAACCCCAGGATCTCATATCCGAAAAAAAATTGAAGATAAGAGAACTCGAAATCAAATGAGAGTTGCGTGCAATAAGGGCTTTTCTACTATTCTATTAGTTTACAATAACCTAGACACTAGTCAGGCATTTGGTACTGAACAACATGATTTCAGGGCAGGAATGTACGGAGAGCTTACGATTTATTTTTCTAAAGAAAATAACTCAATGTCAAAGGTTTACCATGGGCAGAATCAGGTATTACGTATTGATAAGAATGAATCCTTCAGTGCAGTAGGCTGGCTATATACAAATCAAAATGGTACTGGAGTTCATATATATGAAAATACGTTTGCTAAATACCTATAAATTTTGATACTCTTCCATCTTGCATTCAATTTAACCGTGTCAAAATAGATGATAATCTAAATACATAAGTTACAGTCCTCTACTTATTTAACTTATCAAACATTATTATGTGGATTGAGCCAAACCAGAAAACTTTCGGCACAAAGGATAATTTAATCAAAAATATTAAGATATTTATTTTAAATTCAATATTTTTATGCAGTTGTGCAACAGTTGGCACTCCAAAAATGATTGCACCAGATACATATATGATCGTTGGTAGTGGAACTACAAATGCACTGCATAATATGGAAGATAAGTTCTTAGAAGGAATGCAAAAACACTGCGAATCATTGGGAAAATTTCCTCTCCTAAGAAAAAATAATATTCATACAGAAGTTATGAATGCATTTGGTGATAAGACTTATAACGGCTCACTTATATATGAATGTGTAAGTACAGATGAATACAAAAAATCAAAACACCAATTTGATGAAGTATCGCCAATTCAACGCATTGAGAAAAAAGTAATAATTGAAAGCAAATAATCTTTTTTAAATCCCCTAATTCAGTAGCGAGTAGGGCGCATTAGCGGTAGCGTAATGCGCCGCATGTTAAAAACATGAAGGAGAATATTTTATGCCGACAGTTAAGGAAAGAGTTTCTGAAATAATCCAAGCCCAACCTGACGACAGCAGCTTTGATGAAATTCTGCGAGAACTTGCTTTTTCTCGTATGGTAGAAAGAGGCTTGGCTGATTCTCGGCTAGGTCGAACAATCACTAATGAAGAAATAGAACATCGAATCATGTCATGGCAGAGTTAAGCTGACGTTCCGCATGTCCGCAATCCCTGCCGGAAAGACGGTTTTTTAACCTTAGCGATATTGCTAAACGTAAAGAGTTTTTGAAAGTTCCCATAATAATGATGTTTTTTGTAGTGCTATTTTCATCCGCAATCTCTGATTCTACCCTGAAACCCTTACCCCATGCTAAATTTTAAAAACATCGCCCTGCGCCGTGGTGTGCGGGTGTTATTTGCTAATGCTTCGTTTACCATCCACAAAGGCCAAAAAGTCGGTTTTACCGGAGCCAATGGCGCGGGTAAATCCAGTTTGTTTGCGTTGATAAGGAATGAACTGCATGTGGATGAAGGCGACTTTTCCTTGCCGCCAGGGCTTGAAATAGCCCATGTTTTGCAGGAAACGCCAGCAGTAACGTCTTCCGCCATTGATTACATCATGGATGGCGATAGTGAATTACGGCGTTTGCAACAACAATTAGCGGATGCAGAAACCAGCCACGACGGCTTAAAGCAAGCAGAACTCCATGCTGCACTTGAAAACATCGGCGGCTATACTGCACAGGCGAAAGCGGCGCGATTGATGAATGGCTTGGGGTTCAAATCCGAGCAGGAAAATAATCCCGTGAATTCCTTTTCCGGTGGTTGGCGGATGCGGCTTAATCTGGCGCAGGCCTTGATGTGCCGTTCCGATGTGTTGTTGTTGGACGAGCCGACCAACCACCTGGATTTGGATGCCGTGATCTGGTTGCAAGACTGGTTGTGCAAATACGATGGCACGTTATTGCTTATCTCGCATGACCGGGATTTTCTCGACACCATCGCCACGCATATCGTCCACATCGAGCAAAACAAGATAGACATCTACACCGGCAATTATTCGGCGTTTGAAAAAATGCGGGCAGAAAAACTGGCGCAGCAGCAATCTGCTTACCTCAAGCAGCAACGGGAAATTGCCCACATTCAAAGTTTCGTTGACCGCTTCAAAGCCCAGGCTACCAAAGCACGGCAAGCACAAAGCCGGATCAAAGCACTGGAACGTATGGAAGTCATCGCGATGGCACATGTCGATTCGCCGTTTGATTTCAGCTTTCCCAAACCTGGACGGATGCAAAATCCATTGCTGCAATTGGATAAAGTTGACATCGGCTACGGGCAAACCAACGTGATTCAAGGCGCGAGTTTGTCCATATCGCCCAGTGATCGCATCGGCTTGTTAGGGCCAAATGGCGCGGGTAAATCCAGCTTGATTAAGGTGCTGGCTGGCGATATGCAACCAATATCAGGAATCCGGCTTGAAGCCGAGGCTCTCAATATCGGCTATTTTGCCCAGCACCAACTAGAACAATTGCGCTTGGATGAAAGTCCATTACGGCACTTGCAAAGAATAGACCCAAAAGCCACGGAAAAAGACTTGCGTAACTATTTGGGCGGGTTTGATTTTCGTGGTGATAAAGTAACAGAAGCGGTCAGACCATTCTCCGGTGGTGAGAAAGCCCGTTTGGTGTTGGCGATGCTGGTCTATAAAAACCCCAACCTGTTGTTGTTAGATGAGCCGACCAATCACTTAGACTTGGAAATGCGCCATGCTTTGAGCGTAGCTCTGCAAGATTATCAAGGTGCGATTATTCTGGTTTCACATGACAGGCACTTGTTACGGACAGTCACCGACCAGTTTTTATTGGTTGGCGAGGGCAAAGTGCAGCCATTTGACGGCGATCTTGACGATTATCGGCTCTGGCTGGCAGAACGCAAAAAAGTGGAAGATAATTCTGCTAATGATATTACGAGTCCAGTAGTTTCCCGCAAAGATCAACGAAAACAAGACGCAGAATTCAGGCAAAAACAAAAACCCTTATTGGATGCCTTGAAAAAAGCCGAGCAAGCGGTAGAAAAATACCATAACGAACAACGTCGTTTGGAAGCCGAACTGGCTGATCCAGAAATTTATACGGATTCTGAAAAAAATAAGCTAAAAAAATTACTGGCGCGTAAGGCGGAAGTCGATAAGGCACTGGATGCCGCCGAAACAGACTGGATGGAAGCAGAAGAACGCTTGGAAGCAGCAAAAGTTGAAATGTAAAGAAACTCCAAGTCTTTTGGCAAGTTCAGTATGAACAGGTTGCGTTGATTTCGTTCGCGGTAATCCATAGGCATTCAGGAGAGTTTTGCCGCGCTATGAATGAAAGCAACCAGCTAAAGACTCTCCTAAGATTAGGCTATAACAACTTGAAATATTTAACTTTTTGTGTTAATTAGAGTATTTTAATGAATGACTGCTTTAGCTTTCAGCACAGCATAAATATCATCAATTGACTGCTTATTGGTGTCAAAACTCATCTCTGTCAGCACACTATTTTCTATACAAAGGCAGAGCAAACCAGCGTTTTTGATGGCTGCAATTAAAGCTGCGTCAGGTGTTTCCAGTACAGTCGCAGCGTGGCCGTTATCAAATAATTTTCTTTCCAGTTGATAGGCGAAATCTTTGCTGTTTGTGCCAGTTAAGGCAATTGCTGTTGCTATTTGACTAAAACGGGCGGCGCGGTCGGCTACGCTGACTGGCTTTAAGTCTTCATCGTCGGTAATTCCGGTAATCATGCCAGCACCGACCGTGCCGTTGGTCAGGCGGTCGATAATGATAAAGGAACCGGTCCACTTGCTATTTTTGTAAGGATCGAATACGACGGGGGCAGTGACGGAAACCGTGCAAGAGCCTATCTCGTTGAGCTTGAGTTCATTGGCATCATGATGTTCCAGCGTGTTGACATCAATTCGGTGATGAATCAGGGAAATAGAGCCATACACGCTGCGAGTTGCCAACTTGATAGCGTACTGACGACCTGGAGTGAGTGGTTTTTCTGCCATCCAGACAATACTGGCCCTAAATTTGTCAGAGACGATTGGGGCTGCTTTGTTGTTGCCGACCAGCATATCGCCACGGCTGACATCAATTTCATCTTCGAGTGTAAAGGTGACCGCCATCGGTGGAAACGCTTCTTGAATATCACCTTCATAAGTGACGATAGCCTTGATTTTGCTGCTCTTGCCGGATGGCAGGGCGGTAACAACATCGCCTTTGTGGAACACGCCTGACGCCACTGTGCCGCAGAAACCACGGAAATCAAGATTTGGGCGGTTGACGTATTGCACGGGAAAACGTGCATCTTCAAAATTATGGTCGTTGGCGATTTGAATGGTGTTCAACGCTTCCATCAACGGTAAGCCCGTAAACCAAGGCATGTTCTCGCTAGGATTGACAACGTTATCGCCATCCAGTGCGGACATCGGGATAAAGCAAATATCGTGCAAATCGAGTGTGCTGGTGAAGTCCAGGTAATCCTGTTTGATCTTGTTGAATACATCTTCGCTATAGCGCACCAAATCCATTTTGTTGACGGCAACGATGATGTGTTGGATGCCCAACAAAGATGTAATAAAACTATGTCGTTTGGTTTGTGTCTGTACGCCGTAACGGGCATCAATTAGGATGATGGCAAGGTCACAGGTTGACGCACCGGTTGCCATGTTACGGGTGTATTGTTCGTGTCCTGGGGTGTCGGCAATGATGAACTTGCGGGTGGACGTGGAGAAGTAACGGTAGGCCACGTCAATGGTGATGCCTTGTTCACGTTCTGCTTGCAACCCGTCTACCAGTAAAGCGAGGTCGATTTTACCCGCGCCTGTGGTGCCGGATTTAACGCTGTCGGCTTGTACGGCAGCCAACTGGTCTTCATAGATCATTTTGGAATCGTGCAGCAATCGGCCTATTAAGGTGCTTTTGCCGTCATCGACGTTGCCACAAGTCAAAAAACGCAGCATTTCTTTGTGTTCGTGTTGGGCTAGATAGGCGTTAATATCAGAGCTGATGAGTTCGGATTGGTGGGACATATTTAATCTAAATTCCTGGGATAAATGCAGTATGGTGCGATTTAGAAGTAACCTTCGCGTTTTTTCTGCTCCATAGAGCCGGCTTGGTCGTGGTCGATCAAGCGACCTTGGCGTTCTGATGTTGTCGTCAGCAGCATTTCCTGGATAATTTCAGGCAATGTTGTTGCAGTCGATTCGACCGCACCAGTTAGCGGATAGCAGCCCAGGGTACGGAAACGTACCATTTTCATTTCGACCTTATCATCAGGGCCAATCGGCATACGTTCGTCATCCACCATGATTAACATGCCGTCTTTATTCACAACGGGGCGTTCTTTGGCGAAATACAAGGGAACTATAGGGATGCTTTCCAGGTGGATGTATTGCCAGATGTCCAATTCAGTCCAGTTAGACAGCGGAAACACCCGAATACTTTCGCCTTTATCAACCGTACCGTTGTAGATATTCCACAATTCTGGACGCTGGTTTTTAGGGTCCCAACGGTGATTTTTGTCTCGGAATGAGTACACACGTTCTTTGGCACGGGATTTTTCTTCATCACGTCGCGCTCCGCCGAAAGCCGCATCAAACTGGTATTTGTTCAGTGCTTGCTTGAGGCCATCGGTTTTCATGACATCAGTATGCTTTTTACTGCCGTGCGTAAACGGCCCTATACCTTGCTCGACACCGTCCTGATTAATGTAAACCAGCAAATCCAAGCCGAGATTTTTTACCATTTGGTCGCGGAATTCAATCATTTCCTTGAATTTCCAGGTGGTATCAACATGCAGCATTGGAAAGGGTGGAACGCCTGGATGAAAGGCTTTCATGGTCAAGTGCAACATGACTGCTGAGTCTTTTCCGATGGAATAAAGCATTACCGGCTTTTCAAATTCGGCGGCAACTTCACGGATGATGTGGATGCTTTCAGCTTCTAGTTGTTTAAGGTGTGTGAGTTTGTAATCGGTCATTGAGTGTTTGTCGTGGAATCTAGGGAGTGATTGCTCAGAAATACTTGGAAAATGTTCAGGTGGCTCATTTTAGTTGGAAAGGGTCTTTATTACCAGAATTGAGTCTTTCCGATTAAGTAAGCTACCTGTTTTCAACCATATCAAGTGCCAAAGCCTCAGCTACTTTAATGCCATCGACCGCAGCAGATAGAATTCCCCCTGCATAACCCGCGCCTTCTCCGGCCGGATAAAGCCCTTTAGTGTTGATGCTTTGGTAATGTTCATTGCGTCTGATGCGGATAGGCGATGAGGTGCGCGTTTCTACACCGGTTAACATGGCATCCGGCATGGCAAATCCAGGAATTTTTTTATCGAAAGCAGGAATGGCCTCACGAATGGCTTCGATAGCATAATCTGGTAAGGCTGAAGCTAGATTACACAGATGCACTTCAGGCAAATAGGAAGGCATCACCTTACCGAATGCTGTCGATGGGGTGTTCGCCAGAAAATCGCCCACTAACTGCCCTGGTGCTGAGTAAGTCTTACCGCCAAGAACGTACGCATGGGCTTCCAAACGCCGTTGGTAATCAATGCCTGCCAGCGGGTGTCCAGGATAATCCTCCGGCGTAATGCCCACAACAATACCGCTATTGGCATTGCGTTCATTCCGGGAGTATTGGCTCATGCCGTTGGTGACCACATGTTCTGCCTCGGAGGTGGCGGCAACCACCGTGCCGCCTGGACACATGCAAAAGCTGTATACAGAACGGCCATTTTTGCAGTGATGCACCAGCTTGTATTCGGCTGCACCCAGTATAGGATTACCGGCATTGCTACCAAAACGGCAAGTATCTATCAAAGATTGCGGGTGTTCTATGCGAAAACCGACAGAAAAAGGCTTGGCTTCAATGTATACGCCTGATTCGTAGAGCATTTTGAAGGTATCTCGTGCGCTATGTCCGATGGCAAGTACAATGTGATTACATTCAATGGTTTCGCCATTAGTAAGGGTAACGCCTTGAACTCGCTTGTTTTCGATTTCGATATTATCTGCACGGCTTTGAAAGCGGATTTCACCGCCCAGCGATTCAATCGTCGCCCGCATTTGTTCCACCATCGTCACCAGTCGATACGTACCGATATGGGGCTTGCTGACGTAAAGAATTTCGGCAGGCGCACCTGCTTTTACGAATTCTGTGAGTACTTTCCGCCCATAATGGTTGGGGTCTTTGATTTGCGTGTACAGTTTGCCATCCGAAAAAGTACCCGCGCCACCTTCACCAAATTGCACATTAGATTCAGGGTTAAATTGCCGTTTTCGCCATAGGCCGAAGGTGTCTTTGGTGCGTCCCCTGACTTCCTTGCCACGCTCGAGGATGATCGGACAAAATCCCATCTGCGCCAGGATTAAACCCGCAAATAAACCGCAAGGCCCCGTGCCAATTACAATTGGTCGTGTCGAAAGATTCTTGGGTGCTTGGGTGACAAAACGATAAGACGTATCTGGGGTGGTTGAAATTTTCGGATCATCTTTTAAACGCAATAAGATGCTTTCCTCATTTTTAGTTTCTATATCAAGGGTATAGATGAGGTGGATGTCGTTGCGTTTACGGGCATCATGGGCGCGGCGAAATATCTTATAGGTAATTAGGTCTTCTTCGGCAATTCCTAGCCGAGCTAAGATGGCGGATTTGACTGCGTCTTCCGTGTGATTTAAGGGGAGTTTGAGTTCGGTGATTCGCAACATTTAGATAATTAGTGGCTTAATATTGACCATTTATGATGGTTAAAGGCACAAAAAAAGACAGTTTATGTCGAGTTAATCCTGTTTAAAACGATGAATCAATCGGCGTTCTTTCTTGTTGGGTTTGTGGTCGATTCCTGTAAAGTTGAACAGCTCTTTATTATCGCGTTCTAACTGGATTTTTTGTTGTCGCAGGGCGAGACTTTCTTGGGTTTCTTGATAGAGCAGGACGGCATCCTTGGTAGAACGCCTTTGTCCTGTGGTGGTGGCAATGGTTATATGCCAGCTATAACCACTTTTGTTGATGGTGACTTCGACACCAACCTTGACTTCTTTACCAGGTTTCGTTCGCTGCCCGTTGACATGGACTTTACCCCCATTTATGGCATCTGTTGCCAGTTTGCGGGTTTTATAAAATCGAGCAGCCCACAACCATTTATCCAGGCGGACTGCATCAACTTCCGCTGTCACAAATCAAGCCGTTTTTTTCAATCCTCTGGGTAAGGAGAATACGACTTTTTCCTCAATACCTTTGAGTTCGACGGCAGTTTGTCCACCCCATGCTTTCAATTGGTCAATCACTTCTTGCACCAGGACTTCGGGTGCAGAAGCACCAGCAGTAACGCCGACGACTTTGCTGCTGGCAAACCAGTCTCTTTGCATATCCTTGGCGGTGTCTATCAGGTAAGCGGGTTTCCCTAATTGTTCAGCGATTTCCCGCAAGCGGTTGGAGTTGGAGCTATTTGGTGAACCAACAACCAGGATGGTGTCTGCGGTTTTGGAGAGGTCATAAACCGCATCCTGGCGGTTTTGGGTGGCATAGCAAATGTCGTCCTTTTTTTGTTCTTGGATGGAGGTAAAACGCTTTCTCAATGCGTCAACCATCACTTTGGTGTCAGTCATTGATAAAGTGGTTTGGGTGACATAAGCCAGATTATCGGGGTTATTGACCTTCAAACTGGCGACATCAGCCGGTGTTTCAACGAGATAAATACCACCATTTTTTGAGCATTTATCATATTGCCCCATCGTGCCTTCGACTTCTGGATGTCCAGCATGACCTATTAAGATCACTTCACGGTCAGATTTGGCATGTTTAGCGACTTGTATATGTACTTTGGTAACGAGAGGACAGGTTGCATCAAAAACAGTCAATTTGCGCTCCACCGCTTCTTTTTGAACTTGCTTGGATACGCCGTGAGCACTGAAAATAAGGTAAGAACCCACTGGAACATCGGAAATATCTTCGATAAAAATAGCACCTTTTTCTTTCAAACCGTCAACAACTGTGCGGTTATGCACCACTTCATGCCGGACATAAATGGGAGCACCGAAGGTTTCAAGAGCCTGATCGACAATATCAATGGCGCGGTCAACACCGGCACAAAATCCACGAGGGTTAGCGAGTATGATTTGCATGGCTATATTTCTTAGGTTTAGTTAGTTGAGGCTATTTTAACTCAACATCGTGTTAGATACGATGATTCCGTTAGGAATGTCGCTATTAGTGTGTCATGCGCGGCGAAGATTTTGGGCATACACTGCCCAACGTCTGTAAGAGTTAGGTGATTTGTCCAAATAACTAGCAAGCGATTACCAGTTAGATAGCTGTTTAATATTTTCAAGTATATGTTTTAAATAAGTATATAGGTCTCGGATTAATTCTCCGTTTATTTTTGTCCAAGCATGACCTGTCGCTGAAATTTGAACAGTTTCTTTACCAATAGTGAATGCTGTCAGCTTCAACGAGGTACGTTTTTCTGTTTCAGGACAAGTGCCTTTTCTAAAGTTTCTGCTCCCCAACCAGAGTATCTTTTCGCTTTTTGGGGCGGCGCACAGTAGATCATCAATTGTCTGTTGCTCGTCAACAGTCGCAATCTTACCAACAGCTTGCGCGGTGATTACGCCACTGTTCTCGTTGTTGATATAAAAAGGTTCGAACGGTTTTTCGGGATTCCATTCTGTCAGAGAAAAACGGAAAACTATGTTGGTATTGTTCTCTGGAATTATCGTAACAGGAATTCCTGCCAGCTTATAATGCCAATTTCCGATCACTAAGCTATTTTTATCGTCTGAGTCATTGTTTTCTGTAGTTTTTACTTGGACGATTTCAATCGCAATAGCCAAGCCGTCAGCCATTAATTTGAAGTCTGGCTGGGTTTTGTTGGGGATTAAGTCAGGAGATAAGTAAAGCGCATTCGGCATGACCGTTGGCTTTCTAAGAATAATCTTGATAAATGTCTTGCTGTCCTTGTTTTGTATCGTATTAAAGTTGATAGGTTGGGGGCTGGTTGGTGTATCTGGAAGAAAGTGCTTCAGCAGGTTGACCGTATTATCATCCAGCCTAGCCTTATCGAAATGGACTTGTATGGATTGCTTGGGGTCACCAATATACTCAAAAAGTGTTTTGTTATCCCCGTCACTAACAATGTTGCCAAGCCATAGTTTTTGGTTGATTGATGTTTTAAGGGGGGAGCATGTTGCACAATTATCCAGCCGCTGGGATACGGGTATAAGCGTTAGGAGATAGTAAATGCAGGCTAGCATTAAGGGCAGCGCGAATTTTTTTAGCCACGAGGTATTTTTTAGCTGATTAATTATTTCAGTTGCTGACCATTTGGGTTGATTCTTTTTGCTAGGGGGCGGCGGCATGGCAGTCCTATAAAAAAATGTAGCGATTATTCCTTGACCTCTACCTGTCCAGGTGAGAAAGCTACCACCCAGTCTTTGTCGTTGTTAGTATACCAGGCACGAATCTGTAATTGATGAATGCCTATTGAAGGTCGTTTTTGCTCTGTTTTACCGTCCCAGGTGAAGGTGGGATCATCTTTGCCTATCCATTGCCCTGAGGTTTCATCAATCGAACGAAATGGGTCATATACGTTTTTGTAAGCAATGCCCCCGACCGAGATTGTGTCATTACGGTTTTCGATTTTACGGAACTCTTCCTGCACTTTGTTAAACGATTTGTGGGCAAAGTAGAAATGGTGCGCCAATTCACCTAGTTTTACGTTGATGCTGTCGGGGCCGAAATTTATCTGGTCGATTCCTATTGAACCAACTGCTTTAGAGCCGCAGGCGAACCCAAAAATTTTGGTGGGTACTAATGTAGTAACGCCGCCGCTGTTACTGGTCGCATGTATTTCGATTATAGCCCGTACAGGTTTGTCGCCAAGTGTTTGGGGGAGTTTAAAAATCTTTATTTGACGGTTGGTGTTCGCACCATCTAGTTGATAATCATAATATTTATCATTATTTATTTTCACTCTAAGCATTGCGAAACCAGGGCGACTTAATTGGTAATCAATCGCCACAGGCCATCCGCCTTGTATATAACCGCCTATTTTCAGGTCACTGAAGTTAAAATGTTCTGGGATAATCGGACCGTTTTTATTCCATTGAGGGTCTTCAGGATTGATGCTGTCTTCGGATAAAGCTTCATGAACAAGATAACCGAGGAGGGCTGCCCCAACGGCTGCGCCAATGCCGATACCAACTTGTTCGCCTGTGCTGAGTCCACCACCTGAACAATTACCGTCACAACCTCGCGGTCTATTACTTGCACAACCAGCCAGCATGGAGATGATTAACCCTAAGACGATAAGTTTTGCTACCCTGGGGTATTTACTATTTAAGTTATTCATTTGCTACTCCTCAAACGTTGGATTAAGCAACTGCTACCGCACGAGTGTAAAGCTATCAGAATAGAATCAGAAATGCTGTTTAATATTACTCTTGACAGATAGTATTTATCAAGAATTTAAGATGGTGGCGGATTAGCTGTGATGAAATTATCGCAACGAGTGGTTGGTCTACTTAAAACCGCAGATCAATATTTCACCAGCTAGGAGCTAGTATTTTTATTTTCATGGCTATATACAAGTTGCAGGTTGTGCAGGATTTATTTCAGCCAACACTTTGAAATTTCTACAGGTTAGTTTGACTAACCTGTGCTTTGTATATAGCCATGTTTATTTTTGTGGAGACAGGGATTGAAAATGTTTTTTCAATCCCTGTTCAATGGGGCGAGGAAAAAAGCACAGGTAAGTTAAAAATTCAACCAACCAGAACCAAATGAACCAGCAAACACGAGGCTTACAATCGTCATCAGTTTGATTAAGATATTCAAGGACGGACCGCTGGTATCTTTGAAAGGATCGCCGACTGTATCGCCAACGACAGCGGCTTTGTGTGCATCTGAGCCTTTACCGCCGTATTGCCCAGTTTCGATGTATTTTTTCGCGTTATCCCATGCCCCGCCAGCGTTTGCCATCATCACCGCAAGTAGAAAGCCCGATAATAATGTGCCAACCAATAATCCAGCCAGTGCTTCTTTGCCCAATACATGACCGACAACAATCGGTACAAGGACTGCCAATGCGCCAGGTAGAATCATTTCACGCAGTGCGCTTTCTGTACTGATACCCACACAGGTTTTGTAATCGGGTTTGCCTGTGCCTTCCATCAAGCCAGGTATTTCGCGGAATTGCCGACGCACTTCAAGCACGATCTCATGCGCCGCTTTGCCCACTGCCATCATGGTGAGGGCAGAGAACAGGTAGGGCATCATCGCGCCAATCAACAAACCAGGCAGCATAGTAGGACCGAGGATGTCTAAGCTTTCGATTTTGGCTGCGGTAACATAAGCCGCAATTAATGCCAATGCGGTCAAAACGGCGGAGCCAATCGCAAAGCCCTTGCCGGTTGCAGCAGTGGTATTGCCCAAGCTATCTAAAGCATCGGTGCGATGCCTGACTTCTTTGGGGAGGTGGCTCATTTCGGCAATCCCGCCAGCGTTATCGGCAACTGGGCCATAAGCATCCGTCGCCAGCGTGACTCCCAAAGTGCTTAACATGCCGACACCTGCCAGCGCGACTGCGTACAGTCCGGCAGCGAGTGTGCCATCGGCCTTATGCCCCAGCCAGATACTGATGAGAATGGCAAAAGCCGTAATCAATACTGGTAATGCCGTACTCATCATGCCTACGGCTAAACCTTGGATGATGGTGGTTGCTGCACCCGTTTGGGTGGCGTTGGCAATCGCCAGGGTAGGTTTTTCGGTATAAGCGGTGAAGTATTCAGTGACATAAGCAATAGCGTTGCCAGCAACTAAACCAACCACAATAACTAGCCAATAGTTGAAGTGTAAGCCCGACAGCAACACAGCCAGCAAAGTCAGCCCCAAAACAACCACAGACGCACCCCAAACTGAGCGGCGTAGTGCCGTCAATAAGTCTTCCAGCGTCGCGTTCTCGTCAATTTTTGCTACGTATTGACTAAGATAATGAATACACCGAGAAACTAACGATGCGTTGGCAACGATACCTGCTAATTCACTTTTATCCCGCTCTTTGCCAATTACCATATAAATGCCAAACAGGCTGGAGATTACGCCGACAGCAGCCACCAGAAACGGCAAGCCGATAAATGCAACCGTCGAGCCTTTGCCCAATGCCGCACCCAACGTGGCGGCAGCGATGATAGAGCCGCTGTAGCTTTCAAACAAATCCGCACCCATACCGGCAACATCGCCGACGTTATCGCCCACGTTGTCGGCAATTACGGCAGGATTGCGCGGATCGTCTTCTGGTATGCCTTTTTCAATCTTACCAACCAGGTCTGCACCGACATCGGCTGCTTTGGTAAAGATGCCGCCACCAACTCTGGCAAACAAGGCAATGCCGCTCGCACCAAAACCAAAACCGGTGATATAAGTCAGTTGCTTGGGATCGCCGCTAAATGCCAGGAATAGCAAGGTCATGCCAATAAGGCTAAAACTGACCACAGACATGCCCATAATCGCGCCACTGCCGAAGGCAACACGTAAGCCCTCATGCAGACCACGACTGGCGGCAGAGGCGGTGCGGGTGTTAGCGCGTACGGCTACGTACATGCCTAGGTAACCTGCACCTGCCGACGCAATAGCACCCGACACAAAACAAAATGCCGTTTGCCACTGTAAAAATACGGCGATGACGGTAGCGACAATGACGACAAATATTGCAATCACACGGTATTCGCGCGCCAGAAAAGCGGATGCGCCTTCTTGAATAGCTGCGCCAATTTCGCGCATAAGTTCATTGCCTTGGTCATAAGCGAGAACCCGTTTTAATTGCCAAAGTACAAATCCCACTCCGGCGATGCCCATTAATAAGGCTATAACAATTGATGCTGATGTTGATAGCAGCATAGACTCCACTCCTCTGATTATTATAATTATAGTTTTAGTGGTGCATGATAAACCCAATAGGTGCGAAAGGGTTCATCTGCCTGCTCAGGATTATACCTTGTCATTGCTGGTTGCACACATTTTGTGTGGGGATGCATTACGTGCTTTTTGACGTAACCATACACCGTGAGCCTGTCGAAAGGCTTATTTATATATCCATAAACAACATCGGAATGCCATAAGTTAAAACAAAATAGCTAAAAGCAAAAATTACGCTTTCGCTAATTCTATACGAAAAAAATTTGCGGAAAATGTAGCTGACAATGGTGATGTACCACACAACTAAAAATACGCCTAAGGCAGTGGATATTTCCTCCCGATGGACTTCGTGGCTCATTACCATAAGGTGATCGAGGACTTCTGCGCCAATTGCCAACGTCATAATAAAATTTTCGCACACAAAAATAGCCGTGAATAATTGCTTAAAGAAACGGCTTTTTTTCAAAATTAACAATAACGTAGCGATGGTCGAAAAGGCCATGATAGTCCGCAACAACACTTCCAACGAGCCATCGGCAGGGTCGGCAATTAAACCTTCAACAATACAGCCGGAAATAAGGTAAAACGCCACCGTTAGTTAGCTTATCAAGGTAGCCTTTTATTGGAGTGTAGGCTTGCCCAATCAACGTTGGCAAAACATAAAAGTCTTGAATATAGATGCAAAACTGGTCGCCACTTCGATTGCCTTGAGTGTGTTGACGGATACGACTTCGAGGATTTCTATCTGTTACAGATTTACCCGATAGTCCACCAATACCCACATAGATAAATTCTGATTTGTCTAAAAATACGGTGTAGATAATTGAGCCGTACTCTTGGATATCTTTAATGTTTGAAATTGTAAAAGGCCGTAGCTCTGTTGATGAATCAAAAAGAGCGGGTAAGACAATGTCATCTACGTTGCCAGGCATAAAGTTAAGGGCTATTCACTTTGATTTAAATCTGATTAGTCTGGTAATTGCTTTAAATTTTGTTCATTTTAATTGTGTAACACCTACAGATTTATCGACCCCATCAACTTTCATCTTGAAGCCACTACCTGACTGATAGATTATGACTTTTGGTCTATATGCATAATGGTATGTATAGTAATACTCTGACTGTTGCCATATTTGCCCATTGCTTAATTTAATGATTGTTTCACCTTCCCACCCATTAAATTCTGCATCAACATTTGATTCAATAACATTACTTTTTAGAGATTTTTTAGGGTTTTTTGGTGCGCTAAGTTGAACTACGTTTAGCTTTTTATTTTTTAGCAATAATTTTCCTATATCAGGGCAGATAACAACTGAAGGGGAATACTCATACATATATTCATATTCATATTTAACCTCCCACAAAGAGCCGTCATTAAGTTTAAATATTTCCCCATTATTTCCCATGAATGGACTTGGACTAAGAATTGATGATTCGTAACATGAGTCAGCATAAGCGCTACTTGTAATTAAAAACGTTGCCGTTAGTAATAACGTAATTAGTTTTTTCATTGTCCAGTCCTTGAAGGCCTATCACCTTCTTTAACAGCTTCCTGCATACATACAAGTAATAGAATCTTTTTCATTTTATAAACTCTTTTTAAAATCGTTCTGTTAATTTATTTAATATAGCTTCTGCTGATTTTTGGGGCGAATACAAATTAAAAGGGTATGCACTTAAAGTAAGTTTTGATTCATCCTGTGAACCACTTAAAACAAATTTCTTATTCCACATGAAGGATTTGGGTGGGATTAAATCAGTAGGGTTATTTCTGAAAAAACAAAGGGCGAGGTATTGCAGTAATAATTTCATGGTCAACGGTTTTTCAACTCGTTAAAAACGAGCGAGTCTTACGGATTACAAAAAGTCGGGCATTATAACCGCAGGCGCAAAATTATTGGAGTAGCCTTTTGAAAATTTTAAGGATAGCAAACCATCAAAACCGTTATGGCGGATAGTTGCCAGATATAATTCGATTTTAGTGCGGTAGGGATAATCTGAAATCATTCCCATGCAGATGTGAGAAGGAGAAAAGTTGTTTGGTGCTAGCTGCTTATACTTTTTCCAATTGCTTAAATCTTACTAAACAACATTGCCCTGACGGGTTTCTGAGTTCACAAGCACACTCACCGGATTTGGTTCGTAGCATGACAAAGCGTTTGATGGTTTCTGCATTGTTGGTGCTTAGTGCGGCCAGATAATCGGCTGCATCAATATCGAAGCAATAGCAGAGCTTGTCGTTCTGGATATCTTGATAGGTTGTTAACTGCTGTTTGGGAATGTTGTTTCCGGCGATTGAGAAATAAGCGGTAGCACAGTCTTTGCTTGGGCAAAAATAATAGCTGTCTGAAATAATACCCTGGTTTTCTGGAAATTTTACCTGATGGTAAAGGGTACGCATTTCGACGCTTTTACAAGTCGTACCGCATTGTGGGCAAGCTTGGGTGGTCGCTTTTGGATTGCTCGCACAACAATCTGACATACATTGCTTTCCTGCGGTTATTGTTTTGTTTGATGTACGGTTGCCGGATAACCTGCATCGGTGGTGGCTTTAATCAAAGCGTCCACGCTGGTTTTTTGTGGATTAAAAGTAACCTTGGCTGTCTTGGTATCATAATCGACATTCGCCTCTTCTAAACCCTCAACACCTTGTAAGGCTTTTTTAATGGTGAATTTACACATCGCACAAGTCATATTTTGCATATCCAGGGTGACTGACTGGCTATTGTTTTGCTTTTGCGATTGAACAGGGATGGTTGCTCCAGCGTGGGCTGTATGTAGTAATAAAGAAGTTGTAAATAAGCTTAACATTAACAAAGTAGTTTTAAGTTTCATCATAATTCTCCTTAAACCATAAAAATTGGGGCGTACCAAGGAAAGGCCAGCAACAACAAGACTAGCGCAGAGCCTATCCAGAAAATCATGCGTTGCTTGTGAATATCTTCCGGTAATGCACAGGCTTTACCTTCTTCGCAGTTTTCCGGTAGCACATAAAGTTTGCGATAGCCCAAGCCAATTAAAACGAGAGTCAGCAGGATAAAAAATGGGCGAACCGATTCCATTGAGGTTAAGACACTCATCCATGCGCCGCCTATGCCTAGCGATAATAGCAGCAAAGGCCCAACACAGCAGACCGAGGCAGCAATGGCAGCTAGTGCTGTGCTGATCCCTAACCAGGGTAGCTTTTTGGGTGAGGGTGTTTCGTGTTCTGTGGTCATAAAGAATATTCCCCAATAACGACTAATCGTTTGATTATCACTATTCACTAATAGAGCTTTGAATCCAGTTAACGACGAGTATTAACAAAGTTCGAGCAGGATTCTAAACCCTGTGCTAAGGAACAGAGTCAAGTAGAACTTACATTGTTTGGCAATACATCAGGGTTTGATGTTGGTTTCATTAGGTCGCATCGGTTGCCTACCGATTGCGACACTTCTGACCATCCACGGATGGAGGAAATGCCGACGACTGTCGGGATCAGTCGCGGTCGCCATCCCTTGCAGTCGGCCACATCGGTTCCCTACCGATTTGCGGCACTTCCGCCATCCCTGGTAGTCGAAAGTGCATCAATGAGAGAACAGCGTTCAGTAGAAGCATCCGCCTGACAACGTTTAACCAGACTGTCCAATACATTACGCAAAGCCGTTAAATCCTTTATCTGGGTATCTATTTGCTGGCATTTATGTTCGGCAATTTTTTGTACATCAGAACAATGTGAACCATCAAACGATAATAGCTCAGCAATTTCTTTTAAGGTAAATCCGGCTTGTTGAGCGCGTTTAATAAATCGAATTCTGTTTGTCGCATCGGATGTATAAAGTCGATACCCGTTGCTGGGTTTTTCAGGTTCTGCCAATAAACCTATTCTCTGGTAGTAGCGAATAGTTTCAATGGTTACTTCAGCCTGAATAGCTAGCTTGCCGATTGTCAGTTGCATTTTGTTGCAATTGGTCTGTTTTTATCACGAATCCATTCGCTCCATGAACCTGCATACAGCTTGGCGCCAGTCAGCCCTGCAACTTCCATTGCCAACAAGTTATGACAGGCGGTAACGCCCGAGCCGCACATGTGGACAACTTGCTGAGGATTTTTATCGCCGATAAGCATGTTGAATTGGCGGCGTAACGCGTCGGCTGATAAAAACAAGCCGTTGCTGTCCAGGTTTAACTGGAAGGGGCGGTTTAAAGCACCAGGAATATGCCCAGCAACGGGGTCGATAGGTTCTTGTTCGCCACGATAACGCTCTGGTGTCCTGGCATCAATCAGACAAATCGCTTTTTGTGCCAAACCGTTTTGTACTTCAAGGGCGTTTAACGCTGAGTTTTCACTGGGATAAGCCCTGAAAATACTGGGTTTAATGCTAGGTAAGATGGTAGTAATAGGAAAACTGAGCTTTTGCCAATGTTTATAGCCGCCATCCAGCACTGCAACCTTGGTATGCCCCAGGTGGCGTAACAGCCACCATAATCGTCCAGAAAAAGCACCGTTGGCATCATCATAAACCACCACTTGGCTGTTGTTGTCGATTCCCCAAGCTCCCAGTTTTTTTACCAGTTGGGTAAAGTTGGGCAACGGGTGGCGGCCTGTAAAATCGGTAATATTGGAAGATAAATCCTTATCCAGATGGGCATATCGGGCGTTTGGGATATGTCCGTGTCGATAGGCGGTGAAACCTGCTTCGGTGTCTGCCAAGGAAAATCGACAGTCGATGACGACCCAGCTAGGGACGCTTAGGTGTTGATGAAGCTCTTCTACCGAAATAAGGGTTGTGTAGTTCATGTGGCTACCGTTAGGATGATTTTGCCGATATGTTGGCTGCTTTCCATGAGTTCATGCGCTTTAGCAGCATCGGTTAAGGCAAAGGTGGAATGGATAATGGGTTTAATTTGCCCAGAAGCTAATAAAGACCAGATGTTTTTTAGCAATTGATTGGCGATTTCAGCTTTGAAGCTATCATCTCGCTCCCTAAGCGTGGAGCCTGTGATGGTGAGCCGCTTTGACATCATCGTCCAAAGGTTGATATCAGATTTCGGGCTTTGTTGCACGGCGATTTGTACGAGCCGTCCCTCAACAGCCAGGCATTGCAGATTGCGTGGGAAATAATCACCGCCGATCATGTCCAAAATAACGTTGACACCTGAGCCGTTGGTAATTCGGTTGATTTCGCTGACAAAATCTTGGCTCTTATAGTTGATGGCGGCATCTGCGCCTAGTTCCAGGCAGAACTGGCATTTAGCCGATGAGCCAGCGGTCACAATAACATTTGCATCGAATGCCTTGGCAAGCTGTATCGCCGTTGTACCAATGCCGCTGCTACCGCCATGTACTAACAGCGTTTCGCCTTTTTGTAACTGAGCGCGATCAAATACATTGCTCCAAACGGTAAAGAAGGTTTCCGGTATGCCTGCGGCTTCGACATAAGAGCAGTTATCGGGAATGGGTAAGCATAAGGATGCAGAAGCCAAACAATATTCCGCATAACCACCGCCTGTGACTAATGCACAGACCTTGTCGCCGATAGTGAGATCGTTGGAGTTATCACCTAAAGCAACGACTATTCCAGCAATTTCGAGACCGGGAATATTAGATGCACCAGGTGACGGAGGATATTGTCCTTTACGCTGCATAATGTCGGGATGGTTCACGCCGGAAGTCATCACTTTAATAAGGGCTAGCCCCGCTTTTGGCACAGGAACTGGGCGTTCTGTTAGCGCTAATCGTCCCGATTGAACTTCGATAGCACGCATGGTGTCAGGCAGTTGCATAACTTCGGTATGGGAAAAGCCGAGTTGTGGGTATTATATACACACTATTATTATGAGGTTAAGGTAAGAGATGATTCGTGCGGGTATTGTTGGCGGCACTGGTTATACAGGTGTTGAGCTATTACGGATTTTGGCGTTGCACCCCAATGTTGAAGTGGCTGTAGTCACTTCTCGCGCAGATGCTGGAATGCGGGTAGATGCGCTTTATCCCAGCTTGCGCGGTGTGATCGGCGTGGTTTTTTCCGCACCCGATGTCGATACGTTGGCTGAATGTGATGTTGTGTTTTTTGCCACGCCGAATGGTACTGCAATGTTGATGGCGAAAGCATTGCTGGAACGTGGTGTTAAGGTGATTGATCTTTCAGCAGATTTTCGTTTGAAGGATGCCAAAGAGTGGGGCAAGTGGTACGGCATGGAACACGCTTGTCCTGAATTGCTCACAGAATCCGTTTATGGTTTGCCGGAAGTCAGTCGGGTAAGTATTAAAAAAGCGCGATTGGTCGCTAATCCAGGTTGTTATCCAACTTCCGTCCAGCTTGGCTTTCTGCCTTTGCTTGAAAAAGGCTTGGCTGATACTAAGCATTTGATCGCCGATGTGAAATCTGGCGTGAGTGGCGCAGGGCGCAAGGCGGAATTGGCTATGTTAATGAGCGAAACAGGGGAGAGCTTTAAGGCTTATGCTGCCAGTGGTCATCGCCATTTGCCGGAAATCGTCCAAGGCCTGAAAGTGGCGGCAGGGAATTCCGTCAACCTGACTTTTGTCCCGCATCTAATTCCAATGATTCGCGGTATCCATGCAACTTTGTATGCCCAAATCAGTCAGAGCGATATTAGTCTGGAAGAAATTCAGGCTTTGTATGAACAGCGTTATGCCCGTGAACCGTTTGTAGATGTATTACCGCAAGGTTCTCACCCCGATACTCGGAATGTGAAGGGTTCCAACAAGTGCCAGATTGCCCTGCACCAACCGCAAGGTGGGCAGACTATCGTGGTCTTGTCGGTGATTGATAATCTGGTCAAAGGCGCGGCGGGGCAGGCGGTGCAAAATATGAATTTAATGTTTGGATTCCCCGAAGACCAAGGCTTGAAAACACTGGCTTTGTACCCATAATCCTTGACTAGGGTGCAGGCTGTACTCATAATGCGTTTAATTAATATTTTTAGGTGACAAAATAATGGCGGAAGCAATCATTTTTACAGACAGTGCAGCAACAAAGGTAAGCGAGTTGATTGCCGAAGAAGGTAACGACAACCTGAAATTGCGGGTTTATGTATCCGGTGGCGGCTGCTCAGGCTTTCAATATGGCTTTACGTTTGATGAAGAAGTCAACGAAGATGACACCAGTGTTGAAAAAGGCGGGGTCACTGTTTTAATCGATTCCATGAGCATCCAGTATTTGACAGGTGCGGAAGTTGATTATAAGGAAGATTTGTCAGGCGCACAGTTTGTCATTCGTAATCCCACTGCAAAAACAACTTGTGGATGTGGGTCGTCGTTTTCTGTTTGATAGCTTAATGTATCTCGAAAAAAAACCGGACATTGTCCGGTTTTTTTATGCCTGAATTTCAATCAAGTCATTGAAGCTATTTGATTAATTGTAAGCATTATAGTTCTTTGCAAATAAGGAGTTAGCTTTTACTAAGTTGAGTTTAGCCAAAGGATCTGTAATCTGCGATTTAAAATCCGCTTTTGCCGTGCTGTTCACAGGCACTAAATTGGAAGCTTGTGCAGTCAAAGGGTTTTGGTGGACACCATCAATACGGAATTCGTAATGTAAATGTGGGCCGGTCGCCAATCCTGTTTGACCGACATAGCCAATGATGTCACCTTGCCTGACTGCGCTGCCTTCATACAAGCCGCTTTTATAGCGTGACAGATGTGCGTAAACCGTTTCATATCGGTCGCCGTGCTTAATGATGATTACCTGACCATATCCGCCTTTTCTGCCGAGGAAATCGATTTGTCCATTGCCCGTTGCCTTGACGGGAGTGCCTGTTCTGGCGGCGTAATCAACGCCTTTATGGGCGCGGATTCTGTTAAGTACGGGATGTCTGCGGCTAAGATTGAAACCTGAACTAATACGGGCAAAGTCAACGGGGGTGCTTAGGAAGGCTTTTTGTAAGGCATCACCTTCAGGAGTGTAGTAGTTTGCATAGCCGTCTTTATCAATATATCTGACCGCGCGGTAAGTTTTGCCGCGATTGACAAATTCTGCCGCAACAATATCATCAACCCCATTAAATCCGCCGCGTTCATACACCACTGTGAAGCGGTCGCCATCGTGGAGATTGGTGGCAAAATCAATGTCCCAAGCAAAAATCTGGGTCAATTGATCCATTATTGCGTCTGATAAATTAGCTTTTTTGCCGGCTTCAGACAACGATGATGTAATCGTACCCTGACCGCTGGCGAGTCGCATCATGTTGAATTTGTGGGTGTAACGGCTAAATCGGCGACCAAAGTGGGATTTGCTCGATAAACCATCCAAGCCAGATGAGAACCCTTTGAATTCTTTGGGTTTGTCAGTTGAAAGTATTAATAAGTGTGTGCGATCTCGATTGGCACTGACAATTTTATGACTTTGCGTAGCACCAAATCGAGCTAAAAATTCAGGTGAATTCTCACTTGGTTTCACCTTGAAAATATTGCTTCGAGTGCGGTTGAAGCTCGAATAATCGAACGGCTTTGGAGATTCGGCATTACCGATTGCGGATGTAAAAACCAAAACTAAGCTCATTAAGCAAACAGAAAGCATCTTGGTTTTTACAGCAGAATCTCTAAGTATTTGAATTTTAATCAAAATAAATATCCTGTGTTTTCCAGCGTCTGATTCTACGTTTTTTTCTAAAATTTACCAAGAATTAAATGCTTCTTAAGCACAGTAAAAATATTTTATTCGTGGCAAATATCCATTAAACCTATAATAGCAGATATTAGAAACAGTGTTTTTTGGAGAATTTAAGTTGCAAGAGGAAGTGTTGAATAACCTGCTAAGAGGAACTGATGAAATCCTGGTTAAGCATGAATTTGTAAAAAAGTTAGAAGAAGGTAGGCCGCTTAGAATAAAAGCAGGATTTGATCCTACGGCACCTGATTTGCATCTGGGGCACACTGTGTTAATTAATAAGCTGAAGCAATTTCAAGATGTTGGGCATGAAATATTGTTTCTAATTGGCGATTTTACCGGCATGATCGGCGATCCGACCGGTAAAAACATTACGCGCAAACCTTTGACACAAGAAGAAGTTCTAGAAAACGCCAAGTCTTACCAAGAGCAAGTTTTTAAGATACTTGATCCCGATAAAACACAAATTGTATTCAATTCCACTTGGATGAATGCCATGTCATCAGCGGAATTGATTCAACTTGCTGCGAAACACACCGTTGCCAGAATGTTGGAGCGGGACGATTTCAATAAGCGCTACAAAGGTGGTCAAGCAATCGCCATTCATGAATTTCTGTACCCATTGATACAGGGCTACGATTCCGTGGTGATGAAAGCCGATGTTGAATTAGGTGGGACTGATCAAAAGTTTAACTTGTTGGTCGGTCGGCAATTGCAGGAAATATATGGGCAATCTCCCCAGGTTGTTATCACCATGCCGATATTGGAAGGTTTAGATGGTGTTCAAAAAATGTCTAAATCCTTAAATAATTACATAGGCATAGCCGATGCACCGGATGATATGTTTGGCAAAATTATGTCTATCTCAGATGACCTGATGTGGCGGTATTTTGAATTACTAAGCTTCGAAAAAATGGCAGTTATCAACGGATATAAGGAGAAATGCACTTTAGGTGTAGAAAACCCTAGAAATATCAAATACGAATTAGCCAAGGAAATTGTTAGCCGATTTCACGGTGGCGTATCTGCTGGTGACCAAGCCATGCAGAGTTTTATTGCCCAATTTCAACGTGGTGCTATTCCTGATGATATTAGTGAAATCACCTTGAAAATGGATGCTGAAAGTTATTGCATTGCCAATATATTAAAAGATGCTGGATTGACCAGTAGCACATCGGAAGCGGTTCGCATGATAAATCAAGGTGCGGTAAAGATTGATGGCGACAAGGTGGCTGATCCAAAATTGGCGGTACGCATAGGAACTAGCCACATCTATCAGGTAGGGAAAAGAAAATTTGCGAGGATTACATTGAGTTGATGGGGTTAGGTCAAATTATTGCAGCCCTGCTACTTCTTGGTGTTTGACAACCCCGAATAATTCTGTAGAATAGTTGGACTAAGTGCAGCGAAAGTAAATTGTTGTACGCTCTTTAACAAGCAGACCAAAATAATGAGTGTGGGTACATGTGTTGGCATTCTGTGTCTAGAGACACAGGTTGACACACAAGGTACTCCGTTAAT
>NZ_CBAROL010000021.1:0-39459 GCF_964779595.1 Methyloglobulus sp. | reverse complement strand
CCCGAAATTGGCAAAGAATCCAAGCAGTCCATCTGAATCCTGATAAGACTGAAGCTAACCAAAAACCTAACACAGAGGAAATAATCCTGATCAAAAAAACCGCTTAAGATTTAACCGTCGAGGCGACAACTACTCTGAAAATTTCCGATTCTGTCATGGAAGGTGTTTTCTACCATGCTGTTAAAGTAGTAAAAATAACTTCATTTTAAAAAAAATCGCCGTTTTAACTCAAGTTTCGATATTAAGGGCTTAACTAACTGCACAAAACGTATCGAAAGCACAAGTTAAAAAGGGTGTTCAACCTCATATTTCTATTGCAATTATTTTTTCTATCGGCAAAGCCGGCGGACATTAATTAACAACTGTAATTGTCAATAGAAAAAATGACAACGTATCCGCTTGTAGAGCAGTTTTAACCAGCATGGAGATAAATTACAAACCATCTTTTGTCCTTAAGCTACGGTTAAGAATGTATCATAAATTAATATTACAGAATTAATCAATAGGTATAACTACTTAATAAGTGATGGAAAAAGCGATTTCTTATCCTCTGATTCTTACAATGTCGCAAATCGAAGATTGTAGATGTTGCTATTACTCAGACAACACAGACAAATAGACGAAAAAAAATTTATGACCTTACGATAAAATGACCTGTTGCTAGAGGGGCTTGGATTGGGATGAATTAACAACAGACAAAAAATATAAAGGTTTCCCCTATTAGCTAATGTTTATACGAATGATGTTCAATACAAATTAAGGATTGCTTTGCCTACCCAAATAACCATTAAAAGTGACAATTTCATCAAAAACCATCTGCTACTACCAATGTTTGCCTTGCTATTGCTTGAGCTGTGCTTGGAATTTACGCAATTGGATGTTTGGTTAGCCAGCCATTTTTACAACGTGGAACTCCATCAATGGCCTTATCGGGAACATTGGCTAACCCAAACCGTCTTGCATAAGGTCGGACGTTATATTGTGTATGCCATTGGGATTGTTTTGCTGCTTTGTTGGCTGACAGCTTTTCGTTCGAAATCCGCTTTTTACGCTTATCGCCGTCATCTGACTTTTTTGTTGTTCGCCAGTTTGGCTGGGCCGTTTATCATCACTTATCTAAAAAGCCATACCCACATCTATTGTCCTTGGGATTTGGCACTATTTGGGGGCAATAAACCACATATCCGATTGTTCGATGCTATTGATGACCGCTTAACTGTGGGGCATTGCTTTCCATCAGGTCATTCAGGGCTTGGCTTTACCTTTGTCAGTCTGTATTTTTTCTTTTTGCTGGTTAAGCCGGAGTATAAATATCAGGGCTTAACGGCTGGATTGCTTACCGGATTTATTTTTGGCATCAATCAGGAAATACGTGGTGCCCATTTTTTCAGTCATGATGTTTTTGCTTTGGCAGTTTGTTGGTTTTCATCATTGCCACTATTCATGGTTTTTTTCAGCAGGCAGTTCAAATAGTCAAGATTGAGGGTAATCTGGAACTCATGTTGTCGTTTTAGTGTCAGCGTGAAGAGTGTAAACGTATTTCAGTTGCATATTATTTTGATTCAATACTACATTAAGTGCTTACACTTAATTCAAAGGAGCTAAACATGATACATCAAGCACGCTATTATTTTCGCCATCTTAAAGAAGATGTCCCGGCTGGAATTGTCGTATTCTTGGTCGCTTTGCCGCTGTGTTTGGGCATTGCCCTGGCATCGGGAGCACCTTTATTCTCTGGTTTGATTGCGGGTTTAGTGGGTGGCTTGGTGGTGGCTTGGCTTAGTGGGTCGCAACTGAGCGTTTCGGGCCCTGCCGCTGGGCTTACTGTAATAGTTTTCAATGCCATACAAACGCTAGGTAGCCTTCCGGCTTTTCTAGTGGCTTGCGTTTTAGCGGGTGTTTTGCAACTGATATTGGGTTTTTTTAAGGCTGGAATTATTGGTGCTTTTTTTCCTTCTGCCGTCATTAAAGGCATGTTGGCGGCTATTGGTTTGATTCTCATCATCAAACAGATTCCACATGCGGTTGGTTATGATGCCAGTTTTGAGGGCGATGAAGATTATATGGCGGAAACGGCGGAATCGAGCTTTTTTGAACTGTTTGATTCCTTACATGCCATTTCGCCTGGGGCGGTTGTTATTAGCGTTATCGGTTTGCTGATCTTAATCGTTTGGGAATTGCCCTGGTTTAAGAAGCAAGTGTTATTGAAACTAATACCTGGGCCTTTGCTCACTGTTGTGTGGGGAGTCAGTTTCAATTTACTTGCGGCTAGATTTGCGCCCGATTGGCAGGTTAATCCTGAACATCTTGTTAACTTACCGGTATCAGCGCATCCTGCTGATTTTATTAACCATTTAGTGTTTCCAGACTTCAGCCATTTAAGCAATCCCCAAGTCTATGTTGTCGCGTTCACTATCGCAATTATCGCCAGCCTGGAAACCTTATTAAGCCTGGAAGCCACCGATAAGCTCGATCCGTTAAAACGCTTGACACCGACCAACCGTGAGCTTAAGGCACAAGGCATGGGCAATATTATCAGCGGGTTACTTGGCGGTTTACCTATGACGGCGGTTATTGTCCGTAGTTCTGCAAACATCAACGCGGGCGGGAAAACCAGCTTGTCCTGTTTTGTACATGGCATTTTTCTGCTAATCAGCGTCCTATTTTTCTCACGCCATCTTAACGCCATTCCGTTGGCTTGTTTGGCGGCAATTTTATTGCACACAGGTTATAAGTTGGCTAAACCTTCGATGTTTGTGGAATTTTACCATAAGGGTATGAGTCAACTGTTGCCGTTCGTTATTACCGTTGGCGCAATATTGGCGACGGATTTGCTCAAAGGTATGGCGATTGGCATGGTTATCGGTTTATTCTTTGTAATAAGGGCGAACTACCACGCGGCTATTACGTTGACTAAAACCCAAACCAAAACGGGTAATCATTACCTGATAACGCTTAATAAAGACGTTTCTTTCCTCAATAAGGCACTACTTAGAAAATTCATTTTGTTGGTTGAAGAAAATAGCACAGTCACAATTGATGCCCAAAAAGCCCAATTTATCGATTACGACATACTTGAAACCATTGATGATTTTATTGCTTCGTCGCCAGACAGTAATATTACCGTTGAAGCCATTGATTTATATGGCAAGGAAAAAATAAAAAAACATCAAGAATTGGTTGGAATAGAAGATACCGCCCCTATTTCCCACTAAGCTGTCGAATGGTAATTGCCTAAAATGAATTGGTTCAAATGCACCGATGATTTTGGTTCATTTAAACCACTGTTGGTTCAGAGCTAGAACTCAACAATTTAGCGAGGCATCGCCGTTCCACGCGCTTCAAACAATACGGCAGACTTTCATAACATGGCATATATGTTGCTTATTTTAATTGTGTGATAATGGCGATTAGCCCTGATTTTCTGGCTAAATAGATAGATTAACAGGTAAAATAGCTTAATACTCGATCAACAGCCCAAACTAATTCGAACAACATATACTGATGGGAATACTCAGCATTCTACTTTGGACACCTGCTGTTGGGGCGTTGATTATTATTTTCATCCCAAGCCATCATACCCAGCTCATCCGTTGGATAGCCAATGCGGTCACCTTTATTGCCCTTTTAGTCAGTCTTTTCGTGGTTGCTTTATACGACCAACACAATGCTGGCTTGCAATTCAAAGAGTTTTTTGTCCTTAACCCCAAACTTGGCAGTGCATATTCGTTAGGGGTGGATGGCTTGTCTGCACCTATGGTCTTACTGGCAACCTTGCTGACTTCTGTGGCCTTATTGGCTTCGTTCAGCCTAACCAAAGGGATTAAGGGCTACCATATCTGTATCCTTATGCTTGAGTTCGGCATGTTGGGGGTGTTTTTGTCCCAAGATTGGCGGTTTTTCTATATTTTCTGGGAGCTTACGTTAATCCCTTTGTTTATCCTGATTGACCGCTGGGGCGGCAAGCGGCGACATGCCGCCAGCCTCAATTTTGTCTTGTATACGATGGGCGGCTCGGTTTTTATGCTGTTGAGCCTTATCGCCATTTACCAGTATGTGCCGGGGCATGATTCTTTGATGACCAAAATGAACTTGGCTGCCCAGCACATGCCTGGCTACTTGCAAGTGCTGGCTTTCCTTGGGTTTTTGGTCGGGTTCGGCGTTAAAATGCCGATTTTCCCCCTGCATGGCTGGTTACCGCTTGCCCACGTCGAAGCCCCCAGCCCCATCAGTATCTTGCTATCCGGTATCCTCCTGAAAATGGGTGCTTATGGTTTGATAAGAATCGTGACGATGTTGCCTGAAGCCGCCCATGTTTTGCAGCCCTTGCTGGTGTTCCTGGCCTTATTCGGGATGATTTATGGCGGCTTGCTGGCGTGGCGGCAAACAGATCTGAAAGCGATGGTGGCTTATTCTTCCGTCAGCCACATGGGTATCGTCTTGCTTGGCATAGCCGCACTCAACGAGACGGGCTTGAAGGGTGCAGTTTTGCAAATGACGGCACATGGGCTGATTGCTGGCGCGATGTTCCTCATGGTTGGTTTGTTGTACGAACGCACCCATACCCGCAACATCCAGGATTACAGTTCCCTCGTTCAGGTTATGCCACGTTTTGCAGTGTTCATGGCCCTGACATTATTCGCTGCAATGGGCTTGCCCGGTTCGGTCGGCTTTATTGCCGAACTGCACACGTTAATCGGTGGTTTTCAGCAGTGGGGATGGTTGATGGTGTTGTTCAGCATAAGTATCCTGATCAGCGCCGCCTACGCCATACGCACCATCACCTTGTTGTTTACGGGGCCGGTGCGTCCGCAACTGCTGCATATCCAGGATTTACGGGCGTATGAGTTGTTGGCTGCCGGTATCCTGGTTTCGGGGATAGTGTTATTCGGCTTGCTACCTGCACCCTTGATTGAACTTTCTGCGGCAACTATTGCACAGTTGAATCAACTTATAAGTGGTACACCTGATTGATAGCCATGTCTGGATTGCACCAAGGATTTGATAGTGTTGCCTTAAGTGACCGTGAGCTTGTCGTCAAGGCATTGGCACATTTGGATCATGTCCTGCCGGCCCAAGCGCCGATCCAGGATTTCGTCCACCACAACACCTTGCACGGTTACCAACACCTGCCGTTTGAGGAAGCGCTTGAAGAAGCAGAAAAGCTGACGGGAATCTCTGCGTATCAACCAGAATCCAAAAACCGCGAGTTTTATAATCAGGGACGGATTAACGATGAGGATTTAACGGCCGCTTTCGCCCATAATCCAAAATTAAGGCACGAAGAAATCGTGTTTAACCTGGATGATAAGGCCATATACCGCAAAGATATTTATCGGATTGCCTTGTTATATGACCTGCAAACGATCAGCCTTAGCCAACTAAACTGGCAAATTGAAGAACTGGCTGTGCTGGACACTGTTCAAGCCGACGTGCCTGATAATGTCCGAAAAGAATCATATGGGTCGAATAAAGCCAAAACAATTGCGACTGAAAATCCAATCAGGCAGCTTTGGGAAAGCCTTTGCAAGCAACTGGAATTAAAACCGGAGGCTTTGCATCCAGAGAATATGCTGGATTTGTCACTGGAACAAACCGAGTGTTGGCTGGATGAATCCTGCGATTCTGCGTCCGCCCACCAACAAACCCAAGAGACTGCAAGAAAGGCATTGGGACACACGTTTAACGAAATTGGCGACAGCATCAGCTTGCGTGGTTTTGTGTTGGTTTTGAGTGGTAAAGATGTTTTAGAAAACATTCGCCCACAGATGATTCGACTGTGCGCTTCAGCCTTGGACGAAGGTGTTGCCGCATGGCAACTGCCAGAATGCAGTCAGTTAGGACTGTACGGCGCGTGGCGAAAAATAGCCCAATACGATGCCTACCCGTTCTTGCATGAATTGCCTGATTGGCCGCAAATCATGGCCGAGTTGCCCGAAAATGCCATCGACAACATCATCTTGCAACTGGAACATCTTGAATTGCCACAGGCGCGATGGGAAGGTTATTTACGCCGCCTTGCCTTGGAATTGCCTGGCTGGGCAGGGATGATTAACTGGCGGCAGCAACATCCCCTTTACTATACGGCAAATAATGTGGTTCCTGATCTGGCGGATTATTTGGCGATCCGCCTGACCTTAGACAGGCTTTGGCTGAACCAAGTGTGCCGGGCAGTCTGGAAGTGCGAAGCTAAAATCAGCAGCTTACAGGCTTATTTCAGCAAAAATCTGTCTGAATTCGTGGTGCGCCAGCATTTGTATCAAGGCGCGTTGCCGGAATATCTTACGCAACAGGCGGAATTGCTGACCTTACGTGCAGGTACTGAGCGGCAATGCCGCACTGACTGGCAATATTTGGCTGACCTCATCTACACCTGGCAAGCCAGCCCGATGGCGGAAAAATCGGTTGATAACACCGTCAACAATTCCGCTTGGCGGTTGTTCCGGCTTTGCCAACACTTGGGATTGAATGAAAAGCATATAAAGCAATTAGGCAAATCAGGCTTGTTGGTATTCTTGAAGAGTCTGGATGAGTTCAACCTGAAAGAACACAGTAAAGTCTGGCTGGTTGCGTATGAACGGCATTATCGGGAAGATTTATTTCAAGCGTTACGCGCCAACCATAACCGAGGTCGTTGGGCAAAACGGGAAAATTCGCCCGAAGCACAAATCGTCTTCTGCATGGATGAACGCGAAGAGAGTTTCCGCCGCCATCTGGAAGAGCACAATCCGGCTATCGAAACTTTGGGGGCTGCCGGATTCTTTGGCGTTGCCATGAATTACAAGGGCTTGGATGATGCGAGAGTTACGCCCTTATGTCCGATAGTGGTAACCCCTGCCCATGAAGTCCAAGAATTGCCTCAAGCAGGGCAAGAGCAACCGCTTCAACGCCATCAGCACGGACGGAAACTGAACCAGCGCTTGGCAAACCTGTTACATCATGGATTAAGGCGAAACCTGCTATCCTCACAGCTTATCGTCAATGTGATGGCACCGTTCACTATGCTGGGCTTACTTAGCAAATCCCTTATCCCCTTGCCCCAGAACAAGTTAATAGTAAAGGCGGCTAAAGCGGTATCCGGCACGGTCAAAACCCAACTGATGTTTACGTCAACAGATAATGAAACTGTTGCCACACCAGAACAACCTAAACTGGGCTTTACCGAAAGCGAACAGGCGGATCGTGTGGCTGGTTTTTTCCGAAACACAGGCTTGACCTACGGTTTTGCCCCCTTGGTCGTCCTGATGGGGCATGGTTCCATGAGCCAAAACAATCCCCACCTGGCTGCTTATGATTGCGGCGCATGTAGCGGTCGGCATGGTGGGCCTAATGCACGGGTTTTTGCGGCAATGGCTAACCGACCTGAAATCCGTCAACGCCTGGCTGAACGCAATATCCATATTCCTGACGGGACTTGGTTCGTGGGCGCGGAACACAATACCTGTAACGAAGAAATTAGCTGGTACGATACCGATACCGTCCCTAAAGAAAAGCAGGAAGCCTTATCAAAATTACAACAGCAATTAAAGCACGCACGATATATGTCAGCGCATGAGCGTTCCCGACGTTTGGCTTCTGCCCCGCGTAATCCAGAATTTCCTGAAGCATTGACGCATATCGTAGAGCGGTCAACTGATTTCTCCCAAGCACGGCCTGAATTGGGCCACTGCACCAACGCATCTGCGGTGATCGGACGGCGTTCGGTCACGCAAGGTGCTTTTTTTGACCGCCGTGTGTTCCTAATTTCATACGATCCGACGCAAGACCCGGACGGCAAAATTGTCGAAGGCATCTTGCTCAACGTCGGCCCCGTGGGCGCAGGGATTAACCTGGAATATTATTTTTCCACCGTCAATAATGACCGTTTAGGCTGTGGGACAAAAGTGCCACACAATATTGTCGGACTGTTTGGTGTTATGGAAGGCACGACCAGTGATTTGCGTACAGGATTACCCAGCCAGATGATCGAAATCCATGAGGCCATGCGTTTGCAGCTTATGGTCGAAGCGAAAACGAGCATCTTGGAAGAAATTTATGCAAGGCAGCCTAGTTTGCAGGAATTAATAGCGGGTGGTTGGATACTCTTAAGTACCATAGACCCTGGCACAGGTGAAATCTTCATTTTTGAGCGAGGCGTAGGCTTTGTCCCTTGGCAAGCAGAAGCAAAAGAACTTCCGGTTTTTGAGAAATCACCCGACTGTTACCGCAACCAGACTTTACCTGTTCCGCCTGCATTGATTCAACAACCTGATTTTGCAGGAGTTACGAGTAGCCCTCTCCAAAGGGAGAGGCTAGGGTGAGGAGAATTAAAAAAATGACACTGGCTGTCATACTGGGTACATTCATTTGTTTGCCCCGTCCGCTTGCCTTATAACTATATGGATGCCCTAGTCGTTTTAATCCCGCTCATGCCTTTTCTTGCCTCTGCTATTATCGGCATTGGGCATCAGTTTGGTGCAATCAAAGGTGAAGCCAGTGAGACCTTCACCGCTTTGACTGCAACTTGGGCAATCAGCATGTCAAGCTTATTGGCGTTGGCCTTATTGGGTGCGGATTTGCTGCAACGAAATAATGGCACGTTTGACGTTGCCTTATGGTTGGACAGCGATACCTTGAAGATTGATATTGGTTTCATTACGGCAGGTTTCAGCGTCAAACTGTCTGCGCTGTTTGCTGTGTTGCTCATGGTCATAACGCGATTTTCAATCAATTACATGCACCGAGAAGTCGGATTCCACCGTTTCTTTTTTATCTTGAGCCTGTTTTCATCAGCTATCTTGATGTTGGTTCTATCAAGGAATGCCCTGGGGACTTTTGTGGGTTGGGAAATTGCCGGTTTATGTTCTTACCTATTGATTTCTTATGCTTATAACCGTCCGGTTGCCGTTGCTAATGCGACCCAGGTATTTGTGACTAACCGGATAGGCGATGCCGGATTTATTTTAGGGATTGGGTTGAGTTACGCCTGGGTCGAAAGCCTTAATTGGTCTGACATTAATGCGGCGGCTACTGACTTAAGCAAAGGCGAAGCCACAGCCATTGCCCTTTGTTTTACGGTCGCGGCCTTGGCAAAATCCGCGCAATTGCCGTTTTCGCCTTGGTTGGCGCGGGCAATGGAAGGGCCTACGCCGTCTAGCGCGGCTTTTTATGGGGCAGTGATGATACATGCGGGTGTTTTCCTGATAATCACGTTAGCACCGTTGATTAGCCATACGCCCTTGGTTATGGCTTTGCTGATTTTTTCTGGCACGACCACGGCCTTATACAGTTATTTCATTGGCCTAACCCAGACCGACGTGAAGAGTTCGCTGGTGTTTGCTACCTCTGGGCAATTGGGCTTGATGTTCCTGGAATGCGGTCTGGGATTTTGGCAGTTGGCGAGTTGGCATCTTTGCGCCCATGCCGTTGTCCGTTGCTATCTGGTATTGACCGCTCCCTCGCTGATGTTCAACGTCAGGGACAACCCGATAAAGCCCGTTGCGCCGATGTTGGCAAACAAGCGTTGGCTGTTTGTGGCATCCTTGCAGCGGTTTTGGGTCGAACAAATCACCGACTGGGCATTGGTGAAGCCAGTCCGGCATTTGGCGCGCGACCTCAGTTATTTTGACGATAATATTGTTGATCGGCTTATGGGCATACCCGCTCCTGCCATTAACGCGGCATCCTCGTTGGCGCAATTGGAAGAACGGGCTTTGGGCGCAAAGTTAGATGCGGATTCAGGGAATAGCGGCAAGACATTTGTCGTAGGATTGGGACTGGTGAGTGCGTTAACAAACCGGATAGCGGGCTTGGTTCACTGGTTTGAGGATCGCCTGGTATTGCAAGGTGTGAGCAAAGATGCGCTGCATTTTGGCCGAAAGATGGGGCATCTCGCCAACAAATTTGAAACCCTGGTACTCAGGCCACGTTATCTGGTCTTGCTGGTCTTCATTACCTTGCTGGTGGCATTTTAACGATGCTCACACAAGTGTCCTTATGGTCAGAATCCGCCGGATTTCCGTTGTTGACGGCAATGACGGCCGTTCCGTTATTCGCCTTGATTGCGGTTTTGTATTCAAGCTCATCCGTGCTGTCGATGCGCTTGGGTTATGTTGCAACATTGATAAACACTGTATTATGCTTGTATCTGCTGGCTGTATTTGATGACAACAAGACGGGCATTCAATTTGCGGAACAGTTCAGCTTATTCGGCCTAAGTTACAGTGTCGGTGTCGATGGCTTGAATATCTTGTTTATCCCGCTGATTGCCTGTTCAGCTTTGTTGGTTTTGATCTATCTTTCTGCAACCCGGACGGCGGGGGACAGCCGCTTAATTGCCTGTGTGCTGGGCTATGAAACAATACTTATCGCAGCGTTTTGTGCCTTAAATGTATTGCAGTTCTGGTTTTTGAGCGCATTGGAATTGCTGCCGATTTTGTTGGTCACCCGGCAGTCGGGCTTGGATCAGAAAAAACGCCATCTGCTTGCTAGGTTAATGCAATATTTTGGTGCCAGCCTGTTCCTGACTTTGTGCGGCTTTTTATTGCTGGCGTTCGGCTTGATCGATTCCGAACATGAATTGACCTTCGACTTGCTGACCTTAAAAAGCAACAATGCTTACCTGCATGACGAAACCTTGATTTTCATCTTGCTGTTTTACGGCTTTGCCATCCGTATGCCCTTGTTCCCGTTTCATGGCTGGTTGCCACTATTGGCTGAACAAAGCAAATTGACCAGCATGACCGTATTCATCATCGGCTTGAAATTAGGCGTGTATGCCATGATCCGGTTTATCTTTCCGCTCGTTCCTGGCGTGGCGGAGCAATGGGCAAACTATATCTTGATACTAAGCCTTATCAGTATTTTTTACGGCGCATTATTGGCGTTCATGCAAAATAATGCCTACCGCTTATTGGCGTTTGCCACCATTAGCCATACGGGGATGCTCGTCTACGGGCTATTTAGTTTCAATACCTCCGGCACGGAAGGGACATTATTGTTGTCCCTGGTTTATGGCTTGGCTTCTGTCGGTATGTTGTTCAGTATTGGCCTGATTAATGAACAAACCAACACCGCGATAATCCCCCGCTTGGGCAATCTGTTTGATAGCCATACGGCTTTGGCGATGTTATTTCTGATAACCACCTTAAGCACTGTCATTATGCCGGGATCTTTGGGTTTTGATGCAGGGCATCTTCTACTCGAAGGCGTTATCGAGGAACACGAATGGGCTGTTGCCGTTACTATCTTGACTGGGCATGTCCTGGCTGCGGGTTTCCTGCTGTGGGCATTCCAGCGTATGTTCCTGGCAGCATCCAAACGCCATATCCACTACGCCAGTAATGAGAAGACCATCGTCCAAGAGCGGATAATCGCCTTTGTGATCTGCGCCTTGCATATTGGCACGGGCTTGAATTCGATGCCTTTGCTGAATTTGATTGAGAAGGATGTTGCCGAGTTGGTCAGCCAGTATCCTGTACACAGTTCCCAGCAATACGAAGCAGAACCTACCGTTGATAATGATGTCGCTGATGACAAGGATGCCAACGAGTGAGTACAACGGATTTCCCCTTACTTACTTTGCTAATTTTTCTGCCATTACTGGGTGCATTAGCTACCGGATTTTTCGGCAATAAGGAACGTGCCAGGACAATCGCCGTATCGTTTGCGGTCATTGAATTATTGTTATCTTTGCTGGCCTTTCACTGGTTTAACCCTGATGACGGGCAGTTTCAATTGCTTGAACACCATCTTTGGATACCCGGCCTGAATGTAGAATATTTGTTGGGTATTGACGGAATTTCGGTTCTGTTCCTGCCCATGTCCGCTTTCGTCACGCTCATGGTTATCGTGGCATCATGGAATTCGGTGCAGCACTTGGAGCCATTTCACTACGCCTTGTTACTGGCACTGGAAGGCATTACCATCGGCGTATTTACCGCCTTGGATATGGTGCTATTCTTCCTGTTTTGGGAGCTTACTTTGCCGCCTATCTTCTTCTTGATCGGCTTGTGGGGTGTTGACCCACACCGGCGCATAGCTGCGGTCAAATACACCTTGTTCATGTTATTCGGCGGCGCGGCTTTATTGGTAGCCATTGTGATGTTGGCAATTAATGCTGCCGCACCTGCAGACGGTGTTGGTACACAACTGGTTTTCAGCTTGCCCACTTTGCTCGAAAAACCCTTGCCGGATGACTTGCAAGGCACGGTGTTTTTGTTGCTGTTGCTGGCATTCGCCGTCAAAACGCCGCTAATACCATTCCATACCTGGATGCCAACGGCGACGATGGAAAGCTCACCCCAAATCGCGGCCTTATTGACCGGATTGAAACTGGGTGCTTACGGCATTATCCGCTTCACCATGCCACTTGCCCCTTCTGCCGCCGTCGAATACAGTTGGATACTGGGCGTGCTGGGTGCTATTACCCTTATTTATGGCGCATTGATCGCTTTGTACCAGACCAACCTGCGGCGTTTGTTGGCATACTCTAGCGTTAGCCATGTCGGCTTGGTGATTGTCGGTATCGCTTCGTTGAATATGCAAGGCATACAAGGTGCGATCTTCCAATTGTTGAACTTTACGATAGTCGCCAGCTCGCTGATGTTAATTGCGGGATTTATCCAACATCGCTTGGGTAGTACGGAAACCGTGCATTTGGGTGGTTTAGCTAAAGTCATGCCAAAATTGACGTGTTTCTATTTTCTGTTTGTCTTGGCGAGTATTGGCGTACCTGGCACCAGCGGTTTCCCTGCGGAATTGCTGCTAATTATCAGTGCCTTAGTTGCCCATCCCAGCCTGGGCATTGCTGCGCTCGCCGCTGCCGTACTGGGTGCAGCCTACATGTTGGATTTCACGCGCAAGGCGTTTTTCGGTCCCATCATTCACCAAACCGTGCAACAACTACAGGATTTGCGCCGCCGTGAATTGCTCCTGTTGTGCGTACCTGCCTTACTGGTTCTGGTATTCGGATTCTTCCCCAACCTTATCCTACATACCAATGAAAAAGCCGCCGATGCATGGTTGTCTAGGATATTGGAGCAGCCTGTGAAAAGCGATGAGGTTGCAGGGATTGGGTCATTGGAATAAATGTAAGGGCTTGTCTGTATTTGCTGTCTTAACGGATTTTGGGTAATGGATAACCTGTGTTTGTTACAGGTCTTGCCGACTTCAATCCTTCGGGTCGATTGGTGTTTTGGAGAGACAAGCCTAGGTTTGTCTCTCCGCCTTATGATCAAGTTACAGATTTAACCCTTAACGAATTTCACTTAATAAGCTAGAAATAATGTTTTCGGCCTGACTTAAATAACCGCTACCGAACAAGTTCAGGTGATTGAGGATATGGTAAAGGTTGTAAAGTTTTTTTCTCGTCGTGTAGCCCGTATCAATAGGGCAAGTATCCCGATAAGTGGCATAAAAATCCTGGCTGAAGCCGCCAAATAATTCGGTCATGGCGAGGTCCGCTTGTTTGTCGCCGTAATAGCAGGCAGGATCGAATATGACTGGATTGCCTTGCTTATCTATCGCCGCATTTCCACCCCATAAGTCCCCATGCAATAATGAAGGATGTGGCTGGTAGTTGTCGAAAAATTGGGTGAGTTTTTCGCAAAGTTGCTCCCCGCTCGCCTGTAAGCGTCCACCGTAACCTTTTGCGGCTGCTAACTGTAGCTGATGTTGCAAACGATGAGTACACCAGAATTCGATCCAATCGCCATTACTGCTATTGGGTTGTGGCGTACTGCCGATAGTGTTGTCCCGATGCCAGCCGAAATACGGTTGCTGTTGCTGATGTAGCAAAGCCAGTTGTTGCCCGAACAGACGATCAGAGGTTTTACTGGATGATCCGAATTCGATGTATTCCAGTACCAGAAAAGCATTAGCTGCCGAGATGCCATGTACGACAGGGGAGGGGGTTCGTACAGTGGAGGTAGCGGCAAGTTCAGTTAGCCCAGCTGCTTCGGAGGCAAACATTTCTACCGACTCTGCTCGATTTAATTTAACGAAATAAGATTTGTCCACACCTTGCAAGCAATAAGCTGAATTGATGTCGCCACCTGCTAGGGATTTGGCGTTTATCAACTTGAAAGCTGCACCCGTTGCATTTTCAATGTTTTCTACAATAGCTTGCCAATTCATTGCTAAAACTCCCCACAAAAATTATCTTTTAGCTGCAATCAAGCAACAGATACATTAGTATAACGTCAGCAATCAGATCGCAATAAACAACAATATCGAAATCCAATAAAATCATGATTACTGAATACCCCATTGGCCCGATTATGTTGGATGTGGCTGGATTAGCACTGACCGAGCATGAAAAAGGCGTGATAAATCATCCCAATACCGGCGCGGTTATTCTCTTTGCTCGTAATTATCAAGACCCTGAACAAGTCATGCAGCTAATTGACAGCATTCGTAAAGCGCGGAACGGTCAGATTTTGATTGCGGTAGACCAGGAAGGTGGCAGGGTGCAACGGTTTCAAAATGGTTTTACGCGCTTGCCACCTGCCTGTTGTTATGCGAATGCGCCGGAATTGGCAGAAACCGCAGGTTGGCTGATGGCGGCAGAACTGCTGGCAGTGGGCGTTGATTTCAGTTTTGCGCCGGTGTTGGATATTGATTGCGGTATCAGTGATGTCATCGGCAACCGATCTTTTTCTACCGAATGCATACTGGCAACTGCGCTTGCGAGTGCCTTCAGGAAAGGAATGAATGCGGCAGGCATGGCGGCGACGGGCAAGCATTTTCCAGGTCACGGTGCAGTGGCGGTAGATTCGCATCTGGCTTTGCCCGTTGATGAGCGGGATTTAGACAGTATTCGTGCCAAGGACTTGTTGCCTTTTAAAACGCTGATTGGTGAAGGTTTGGAAGCTATCATGCCTGCTCACGTAGTCTATAAAAATATTGATCCTAATCCAGCCGGATTTTCACCATTCTGGATACAGCAAATATTACGTAAGGAATTAGGCTTTAATGGCGTGGTTTTTAGTGATGACTTGAGTATGGAAGGCGCGGCATCTGCGGGAGGTTTTCCTGAACGTGTGCGATTGGCTCAGCAAGCAGGTTGTGACATGCTGTTAGTGTGCAACAATCCATCCGCTGCTGAACAAGTGCTAGATGCTTTGCCCATTTCCAACGATTTACTCAGGGAACAGCGGCTATCCGGAATGCGTGGTAAACCGCAGTTTAACCGTGAACAATTGTTGGATACCGTGAAATGGCGGCAAGCTTCAAACCAAATCAGAGAGTTCGTTTCCAGTTATGCTTAAAGAAATTCAACACATTCAGGCAACTGCCGATTTGCTGTATAGCGAAGAACAAGTTGAGGCGGCGCTTGATAACATGGCTACTGAGATCAATGCGAGGTTAGCAAACAGTAATCCGCTTGTGTTGTGCGTATTGAATGGCGGCATTGTTGCCGCAGGTAAGTTATTAACACGACTCGCTTTTCCCCTCAACATAGATGCAATCAATGCCAGCCGCTATCAAAACCAAACATCTGGTGGCGTGATTGAATGGGTGTTAAAACCAGGAACACCGTTAAAAGACCGGACGATTCTGATCATTGATGACATCTTGGATGAAGGCATTACCTTAGCGGCTATACGGGATTACTGCATGGAGCAGGGCGCAATTGCAGTCTACTGTGCGGCCTTGGTCGATAAGCTGCTCGATCATGATAAGCCCATCCAGGCAGATTTCGTTGGCTTACAGATAGAAAACCGTTATTTATTTGGCTACGGTATGGATTACAAAGGCTATTTACGTAACGCGGCAGGCATTTATGCTTGTAAGGAAGTAGGGCAATGAATCGGTTAGCCATTATTGGTGGTACAGGTCTTTCGCAACTTGCTGATTTAAAAATAATAAAAAGCGAGCAAATTAACACGCCTTATGGCGCACCGTCAGCGGATTTCATCATAGGGGAATTAAATCACAAAGAAGTCGTTTTTCTTGCCCGGCACGGCAACCCCCATGCCATTGCTCCCCACAAAATCAATTATCGCGCCAATTTGTGGGGACTAAAACAACTCGGTGTGGAAAGCATCATTGCTGTTGCGGCGGTTGGTGGTATTACATCCAAAATGATGCCAGCGCATATTGCCATTCCCGATCAAATCATCGACTACAGTTACGGGCGTAAGCACACTTTTTTTGAGGATGAAAACGATCCGGTCACACATATTGATTTTAGCTATCCTTATAGCCAGACGCTCCGTTCCAAGTTGATCCATGCCGCCAAGCAAACAGGTATCGCCATTAGTCCAATTGGCACTTATGGTTGTACCCAAGGTCCACGACTAGAAACAGCGGCGGAAATCAAGCGTATGGAGCAAGACGGCTGCGATTTGGTCGGTATGACGGGTATGCCAGAAGCGGTTCTGGCGAAGGAGTTAGGTATGAATTATGTGGCTGTGGCTGTGGTCGCAAACTGGGCGGCCGGAAAAACGGAAGGTGAGATAACGATGGCTGAAATCGAACAGAATCTGCATAAAGGCATGGCAAATGCGGCTGAATTGTTGAAGACATTTGTAGCTATGAATCTGTGAACGTTACCAAATTTATACTTGGTAACGTCCAATAACGACAAAAAAGACAGTCTGCCTAATGAATAAGTCTTGAACAGACTCAAAACAAGTAGTTGCGGGTTTATTCTGTCTGTAGCGAGTTACTCGAACCAGTAAGTTGAATCAGACATTTAACATTTCCCAATGTTATTTTTATCAAGGTTTTGAGTAAAGCAACCGCGCGAGCGCATTTCTTAAAAAATGATTTCTGAAATTCAGTTTTTGCCCCACATTTAAACTAAATACGATTCAAAAGTCCTAAATTTTTCCTGCAAAGTGTTGATTTGCCTAATTGTAAATTTGACGAATTCGCCGTTTACCTATATCATTCTGCGGTTATGTTAGCTCGCTTGCCAAAATTCATAGACCCTTTATTACTGGCAGATAGGAACGCCAATATTGAAGGAGAATTGCCTGTAAGTAGCTTAGAACGGGTTGCTGGTTTGCTGTCTAATGATGTCGGCAATGTTTCTGTTAAGTTATTTTTTGGCAGGGAAGGCAGGTTGGCTACGATTGATGGGCATATTTCTGCTGTTCTGGCACTGAAATGTCAAAGATGTTTAGAGCCTTTGGAGTGGTCTGTAAGTAGCGATATTAAGCTAGGTATTGTTAGCACATTGGAACGGGCAAACAATTTACCAGATGATTATGAACCGTTGCTGCTCATTGAAGAAGGTAAAATCCCGCTTGTGAGCATCATCGAGGATGAGTTATTGCTTATTTTACCTAGCATTCCGAAACACCAAGATGATTGTGTAGCACCCAATATGCCTAATAATAAGCCTACAGCACTACTTAAAACCGTTCAGGCAACAAAAGAAAACCCTTTTTCCAAATTAGCCGATTTAAAAACCCAAAACAAACTGGAGACCCCCGATGGCAGTACAAAAGAGTAAAGTATCACGTTCAAGACGCGGCCAGCGCCGTTCGCACGATTCCTTAACCGCAAGAACATTAGCCCAAGATCCATTGACAGGCGAAACTCATTTGCGTCACCACGTCACGCCCGATGGTTATTTCAAAGGTCGTCAAATCGTTACTACAGATGTTGAAGATTAATTATTCTACAGTTTTGCTTTAGTGTGTTGTTGGCGGTTTTCCGTTAATTTATCCTAAGCTAATTATTTCGGAGTACTTCTTTAGCGTGAGTTTGACGATCTCGATAGATGCAATGGGCGGTGATTTCGGCCCCAAGGTGACTGTACCTGCGTCTTTGGAATGTTTAAAAAACAATCCAGACTTAACGTTGATATTGGTTGGTGATACGGCCATTCTCAATCAGCATTTAGCTCAAAACCAATCCCCCGCTCATGAAAGGCTAGTCATCCAACATGCCTCTCAGCAGGTTGAAATGCATGAATCGCCCTCCAAGGCACTGAAAAATAAAAAAGATTCCTCGATGCGGGTGGCTATCAATCTAGTCCATGAAGGTCGCGCAGATGCTTGTGTCAGCGCCGGCAATACCGGCGCATTGATGGCAACCGCCCGGTTTGTGTTAAAGATGATTCCTGGCATAGACCGCCCAGCCATTATTTCCACACTTCCATCAATTTATGGACATACGCATGTCCTCGATTTGGGCGCAAATGTCGATTGTACGGAAGAACACCTTTATCAATTTGCTGTTATGGGCAATGAATTGGTCAAAGCAGTCGAAAATATTGAAAATCCCAAGGTTGGCTTGTTGAATATCGGCGAAGAAGACGTAAAAGGTAATGAGCAGGTCAAGGCTGCGGCGAAACTGCTGGAAAGCTCATCCTTGAACTACATCGGTTATGTCGAAGGCAACTCACTCAATGCGGGCAATGTTGAGGTTGATCTGATAGTCTGTGATGGTTTCGTCGGCAATGTGGCACTGAAATCCATTGAAGGTGCGGCAAAAATGATTAGCACCTTGCTCAAAGAATCTTTTTCTAAAAATATTTGCACTAAACTGGCAGGATTGGTTGCCTTACCGGTTCTTAAGTCATTTAAAGATCGTATTGATCCCCGCCTATATAACGGCGCAAGTTTTTTGGGGCTTAGGGGATTGGTCATCAAAAGTCATGGTGGAGCGGATGCACTGGCATTTAAGACAGCCATTAAACTTGCCGAACTTGAAGTAAAACAAGATGTTATAAGAAAGATAAGCGAACAAGTAGAAAAATCCCTGACTCTGAGAAAAAACGCATGACCCGTTATGCAAAAGTGCTAGGAACAGGTGGCTATCTGCCTGAAGAAATCCGTACCAACGAACACATATCGCAAACCGTTGACACCTCCGATAGCTGGATTTACGAACGTACGGGTATTAAGAGCCGGCGCATAGCGGGTGTAAATGAGACGGCTTCTAGCATGGCCGAAATCGCCGCAAGACAGGCGATAAACACCGCCCAAATTACGCCTAATGAAATCGACTTAATCATCGTCGCCACAGGTACACCTGATCGAGTTTATCCCAGTACGGCATGTTTACTCCAACACCGTTTAGGAATTAAACATTGCGTAGCTTTTGATGTCCAGGCGGCTTGCTCGGGTGCAATTTATGGATTGAGCATTGCCGACCAATATATTAAGACGGGTGCGGTCAAGAACGTGCTTATCGTAGGTTCTGAGATATGCTCACGTATTGTTGATTGGTCAGATCGTGGTACGTGCATCTTATTTGGCGATGGGGCAGGGGCTGTATTGCTGGGTGCGTCTGATGAAGCAGGTGTGTTATCCACACATATCTATTCCGATGGCGGCTATGAAGACATGCTTTATTGCCCCAATCCGCAAGCCGCTACCGAATCCAATAAGCATGAATTAGGCACTATCAATATGCGTGGCAATGAGGTTTTTAAGATGGCAGTCAATACCTTGGAACGCATTGTTGATGAAACGCTTGAAGCCAATAATATGGACAAATCAGAAGTCGATTGGCTGGTGCCACACCAGGCTAATATCCGAATTATTGCAGCCACGGCAAAAAAACTGAAAATGTCCATGGATCAAGTCATCGTCACTTTGGAAGAACAGGGCAATACGTCTTCTGCATCTGTTCTGCTAGCTCTGCATGCAGGTGTTAGTGATGGACGTATCCAACGCGGACAAACAATTTTATTGGAAGCATTTGGCGCGGGATTTACCTGGGGTTCTGCGCTAATCAAATATTAAACAGCAATAAATACATGAGTGAACAACAAAAAAATCTGGCTTTTGTCTTTCCAGGACAAGGCTCGCAATCCGTGGGCATGTTGACCCAATTGGCGGCAAATTATCCTGAAGTCAAACAAACCTTTGATAAGGCTTCTTTTGTATTAGGACGTGACCTTTGGGATCTCGTTGCTAACAGCACAGAAGATGACCTTAACCAAACCCAAAATACCCAACCAGTCATGCTTGCAGCAGGCGTGGCGGTGTGGGAAGTCTGGTGTAATCATAGTACCATTCGTCCGGCTTGGATGGCTGGACATAGCCTGGGTGAATATACGGCTCTGGTTTGCTCGGGTGCATTGTTTTTTGAAGATGCCGTCAAACTGGTTGAAGCCAGAGCGCGGTTTATGCAGGAAGCCGTACCCGCAGGCGTGGGCGCTATGGCGGCAATCTTAGGTTTAGATGACAAACAAGTAATCGAAATTTGCGCGACTGTTGCCAGAACAGAAGTCGTTTCAGCCGTTAATTTTAACTCGCCTGGTCAAGTCGTCATTGCCGGACACAAGGCGGCAGTCGAACGGGCGGCTTCGGCAGCAAAAGAAGCGGGTGCAAAACGGGCGGTATTATTGCCTGTTAGCGTCCCTTCGCACTGTGCATTGATGCAATCGGCAGCGGACAGGCTTGATGAATATATGCAGGACATCGCGCTTGCTACGCCGAAAATGCAGTTAGTTCACAATGTGGATGTAGAATCACACACCGCGCCGGAAGTTATCCGCAATGCGTTAAAAGAGCAGTTATTTAAACCTGTTCGTTGGGTAGAAAGCATCGATCTAATGCACAATAAAGGCGTAACTATTTTTGTAGAATGCGGTTCAGGCAAGGTGTTAACGGGCTTAGACAAACGCATCGTCAAAGAGGCCGAACACTTAGCAATTTATGACCCAGAGTCCTTAAACAAAGTATTGGAGCAACTCAATGACTAAACCCGTCGCTTTGGTAACAGGTGCCAGCCGTGGTATTGGCAAGGCAATTGCTGAAAAATTGGTCGAGGATGGATTCTTTGTTGTGGGTACAGCAACCACGGACGGCGGTGCAGAAGCCATATCAGACTATCTGGCTGAAAATGGCAAAGGCTTGAAGTTGAATGTTGCCGATGCTGATTCCATTGATGAAGTCATTAAAACAGTCAATGATAATTTTGGTGCGCCAACCATACTCGTCAACAATGCGGGCGTTACCCGCGATAACTTGTTGATGCGTATGAAAGACGAGGAATGGAATGACATCATTAACACCAATCTGACATCCGTATTTCGCATGAGCAAAGCGGTGTTGCGTGGCATGATGAAAGCCAAAACTGGGCGCATCATCAATATTTCCTCCGTGGTCGGTGCGACCGGAAATGCCGGACAAGCCAATTACGCCGCAGCGAAAGCGGGTATGATAGGCTTTGCTAAATCGATGGCAAAGGAAGTCGGTTCGCGCAATATCACCATCAATACTGTTGCACCTGGCTTTATTGATACCGATATGACCAAGGAATTGAGCGACGACATTAAAAACGCGCTGTTGGCTTCCATTCCGTTGTCAAGGTTAGGTGCAGCCAGTGAAGTGGCTCATGCCGTGGCATTTTTGGCATCGGAAGGCGCAGCCTACATCACTGGAGAAACCCTTCACGTCAATGGTGGTCTATTCATGCCGTAATATTGTGAGATTTTCGCAATATCAAGTATAATTCCCCCGCCGTCTGGAATTGCCGGACACGGGATTTCCAATAACTAACTAACACCGCAGTGTAACCGACTGATTATAAAAAATAAACTGTGTTGATTGAGGATATAATTATGAGTAATGTTGAAGAACGAGTTAAAAAAATTGTTGCAGAGCAATTGGGTGTTAAAGAAGATATCGCTAACGATGCTTCCTTCGTTGACGATTTAGGTGCTGATTCTCTGGATACAGTTGAACTCGTGATGGCACTTGAAGAAGAATTTGAATGCGAAATTCCAGACGATGAAGCTGAAAAAATCACTACTGTTCAGCAAGCTATTGATTACGTGACAAAAAACGCCTAAACTCGATCATCAGTGGATGAACGATCATCGTTCATCCACTTGTTTTACCACCCCTTTATCCCCCACCTTAACCTTTTTTCATACGGACTATTACATTGAGCGGTCGTCGAGTTGTCATAACCGGATTAGGTGCTATAACACCTCTTGCTAACACGGTATCAGAGACTTGGGAGGGTATCATTAATGGTCGCAGCGGTATTAGTGGCATAGATTCCTTCGATATATCATCATTCGCGACCACTTTTGGCGGTGTGATAAGAAACTTTGATATTACCCAATACATTCCTGCAAAAGATGCCCAACGTATGGATGGTTTTATCCATTATGGCATTGCTGCGGGTTGTCAGGCGATTGAAGATTCTGGAATTGAAGTTACCGAGGCGAATGCCGAACGCATTGGCGTTGCTATTGGATCAGGTATTGGTGGCATTACCGGCATAGAAGAATGTTATGCACTTTACGATAAAAGTGGACCACGGCGGATTTCACCTTTTTTTGTTCCTGGCAATATCATTAACATGATTTCGGGCAACCTTTCGATTAAATACGGCATGAAAGGGCCTAATTTTGCGATTGTTACGGCTTGTACAACCGGCACACATAATATCGGTGATGCCGCCAGATTGATTAAGTACGGCGATGCAGATGTAATGGTCGCGGGTGGCGCAGAACGCTGTACTTCGTCGGCCACTGCGATGGGTGGTTTTATTTCAGCAAAAGCCTTATCACGCCGTAACGATGACCCACAAATCGCTAGCCGACCTTGGGACAAAGACCGTGATGGTTTTGTGTTGAGTGATGGTGCTGGTGTAGTCGTGCTTGAAGAGCTGGAACATGCTAAAGCCCGTGGTGCAAAAATTTATGCCGAATTAGTGGGTTATGGCATGGGTGGTGACGCTTACCACATGACCACGCCATCACCAGGCGGGGCAGGTGCGGCACGGTGTATGCAAAATGCCTTACGTGATGCCGGCCTGAATCCCGAAGCTGTTGATTACATCAATGCACACGGCACATCAACGTCTGCGGGCGATCTCGGTGAAACTCAAGCCATGAAAACCGCATTGGGCGACCATGCTTATAAAGTTGCAATCAGCTCAACTAAATCCATGCTTGGTCACATGCTGGGTGCGGCGGGTGGTATTGAAGCGGTATTGACGGCATTGAGCATCAAAAACCAAATCGCTCCGGCAACCATTAATTTGGACAACCAGGATTCGGAATGTGACCTGGATTTTATACCGAACATAGCTAGGGACATGAAAATTGATGTTGCCATGTCTAATTCATTTGGCTTTGGTGGCACGAACGGTTCTTTGGTGTTCAGACGTTTTGAATAACGCTTAAATCCATCGCGTTTATGTGATCAACTCTGCCATGATCCTGATAAATGGAGTAGAAGCTGATCACATTGCGGTCAATGATCGCGGCTTCCAATACGGTGATGGGTTGTTTGAAACCATTGAAGTCCTTGATGGACAGCCAATATTTCTGGAGCAACACTTAAGTCGATTAGGTGCAGATTGTTTAAGGCTAAAAATCCCCAATCCCGACATAAAGCTACTTACCGACGAAATCGCCAATGTTTGTAAGCCAGCTCAAAAAGCTGTCCTCAAAATCATCATCACTCGCGGCACTGGCGGTCGAGGCTATCGACAGCCAGAAACTATCCAACTAACCCGCGTCATAAGCCTACATCCTCACCCAGAATATCCCCAAACCCACGTAGAGCAAGGCATTAATGCGCGTTTTTGCACTACTCGATTGGGGTTGAACCCCGCATTAGCTGGTATCAAGCACCTCAACCGACTCGAACAAATCATGGCGCGTGCCGAATGGGATGATCCTACGATACAAGAAGGTATAATGTTGGACATCAACAACCAGGTGATTGAAGGCACGATGAGCAATCTTTTCTACGTGAAAGACAACAGCATGTATACGGCATCGCTGCATTTTGCGGGTGTTTCGGGTGTTATGCGTGGCATTATCAAACAATTGTCAACTAAGCATAACCTGACGCTAATCGAGCATGACTTCAAAAAAGACGAGTTGCTTAACGCTGATGAAGTGTTCGTCTGTAATTCCATTATCGGTATTTGGCCTGTTAAGCAGATAGAAAACGCCAATTTTGCTGTGGGTAAGTTGACCAAGCAACTTCAAGCTTACCTGATGCAAATGAAAAGGCAGGTGCAATAGTGTGGCGTAACATCACCATAAGCATTGTGATAGCTCTATTGTTCGCGCCAGTCGTGATAGGGATGTGCTATTACAACGCCATCAACAAGCCAGTAGTGCAAAACACATTGCTTGTTGAAATAGAAAAAGGCGATTCATTTAGCAAAATCACCAAGAAGCTGCTTGCCCAAAATATTGCTGTCGATAACTTCTGGTTTAAAGTGATTGCCTATCAGCAAGGGGTAATCAACAACCTTAAAGCCGGCGAATACGAACTGACAACTGACCTGACGATGCCGCAAATATTGACGATATTTGCTGAGGGCAGGGCGAAGAAATATACCATTACCTTTCCTGAAGGCTGGAGTTTGAAGGAAATTTTACTGGCAATAGACAAGCATCCTAATATCTACAAAACCCTTAAAAAAGAAAATGTTGGAGAACTATCTTCATTATTAGGGGTAAATGAAAAAATACCCGAAGGTTGGATTTTCCCTGATACCTACCATTTTGAAAAAAATGCCACCGATATTTCGATATTAAAAATGGCATACGCACAAATGCAGTCCGTATTAGCTCAGGAATGGCAAAGCAAAGCAGCCGATCTGCCCTATAAAGCCCCTTACGAAGCCCTAATTATGGCTTCCATCGTGGAAAAAGAAACCGGAGCAAAACAGGAGCGCTCGATGATTGCTGGCGTATTTACCAGCCGACTGGAAAAAGGCATGTTATTGCAAACTGACCCCACCGTCATTTACGGCATGGGCGACAAGTACAATGGCAACATCAGGGCAAACGACTTGACCGCCAAGACACCTTACAACACCTACGTCATCCAGGGCTTACCGCCCACACCGATAGCCATGCCGGGGCGTGATGCCATACATGCAGTCTTACACCCCGAAAAAGCTAACTACCTGTATTTTGTAGCAAAAGGTGATGGTAGCCATCAATTTTCACCTTCCTTGGCTGAACATAACAAGGCAGTGAATGACTTCCAGAAGCATAGAAAATGATGAATCCCAACGGAAAATTTATTACGCTGGAAGGCGGGGAAGGGGTTGGGAAAACCACCAACGTCCCGTTCATCAAAGATTATCTACTCAGCCAAAACATTCCTGTCGTCGTAACACGCGAACCTGGAGGCACTCAACTCGCTGAAAAAATACGGGATTTGTTGCTGCATAGCAATGACGAGCCAGTTACCAGCCATGCCGAAATCCTGTTGATGTTTGCCGCCAGAGCGCAGCACCTAAATCATGTAATCAAACCCGCCCTGGCACAAGGTCAATGGGTTTTGTGCGACCGCTTTACTGATGCTACTTATGCTTATCAAGGCGGTGGTCGCGGTATGTCGCTGGAAGCAATCCAATGGCTAGAAAATTTCGTACAAGCGGATTTACGGCCAGATTTAACCTTATTGCTTGATGTGCCAATTGCAATCGGTATGGCGAGGGCAAAAAATAGGGCAGGGCAGCTAGACCGCTTTGAGTCAGAACAGGTCGAATTCTTTAACCGAGTTCGGCAAGTTTACTTAAACCAAGCCCAACAATACCCAGAACGCATCAAAATTATCCAGGCCGACCAAGCCTTGACCGACGTGCAACAAGCGATTGTTGGTGCATTAAAACCCTTGCTTGTATGACCGCAATCAATAACCCATCGCCGTGGCAGCAGCAGAGCTGGAATTCACTGTTCAGCTATATCCAGCAAGATCGCATTCCGCAGGCTTTGCTCATTACAGGCACGAGTGGCTTGGGTAAACATGCCTTAGCCAAGCGATTTGTTTATTCTTTGCTGTGTTCCAACATGCACGCTGACGGCTCGTGCTGCGGTGTGTGCAATAGTTGTTTGTTAATCAAGGCGGGTACGCATCCTGACTTAATCCAAATCAAACCGGACGACGACAAAAAATCCATTGCTATCAGCCAGATACGGCAACTGCTTACTGATACTTACTTAAAACCACAGTTTGAAAGCTATCGGGTGCTTATCATCAACCCGGCGGATGCTATGACCACGCATGCAGCAAACGCCTTCTTAAAGTGCCTGGAAGAGCCGACCGAGCGCACAATTTTTATCCTGATAAGCAACAAACCGAATAAATTACCGGCAACCATTATCAGCCGTTGCCAAAAGCTATCGGTCACGTTGCCTGAAAAACACATACTGTACGATTGGTTGAGTGGGCAGGGCATTCACGACAACCAGGAAACCCGCTTAAATTTAGTGCGCGGCGGCATTTTCACCACCCAGCAGATCATCGATGAGCCGCTCCTAAAGCAAAGAACAGACTGTTTTAATGACTGGCTGGCAATAGCAAAAAACCGTATCTATCCTGCATTAATTTCAGAAAAATGGCAAAAACTGCCGGAAACAGAATTGCTAAACTGGCTGATTTCCTGGACGAGCGATGTAATCAAATGTGCTTGTGGCAGCAATCAGGCGCAATTATGCAATCAGGATATGGCAAAAAACCTGCAAGAATTGGCGCAACAACTACACTTGAAAAGCCTGTATAAGCTTTACGATCACTTACTTTCAAGTCGTCGCCAGCTAGATACACAGGTCAATTTCCAGATGATGTTGGAAGAAATTTTAGTACAATGGCAACAACTTAACGGGAGAACCTAGCAATGGCAGAAGCAGCACCCAGACAAGGTATTTTGTCACTTGCGATTAAAGACAAAAATGCCTTATATCAAGCTTACATGCCATTTGTGACTAACGGTGGCTTGTTTATTCCGACTGATCGGGAATACCAAATGGGGCAAGAAGTGTTTATGTTGTTGAATTTAATGGAAGAAACGGAACGCTTGCCAATTGCCGGAAAAGTCATCTGGAAAACGCCAGCAGGGTCATCAGGCTACCGGATATGCGGTATTGGCGTTCAATTTAGCGATCAAGACGGCGGTTTAGCGCGAGCTAAGATAGAAAATTATCTTGCCGGTGCGTTAAGTACAGACCGCTCAACCCACACCATGTAAACAATCCCGAATTCTTTGGCTTGGTTCTCAAAACCCAAGCCTTATTTTAAATGCCACAACATAAAACCTCGCAATGCTGATTGATTCCCATTGTCACCTTGATCGAATTGATCTAGCACCTTATCAGAATGACTTCGCTAACTTTATGGTTGCGGTCAGTGATAGCCAGATTGAATATTTATTGACCATTGCTATCGACTTGGAAACTTATCCAGCCATGTTGGCAATGGTGGCAGATTACCCGCAAATATCGGTAACAGTTGGCGTTCATCCTAATGTGCAGGACGGTAAAGATCCAACAGTTGATGAACTCATCGCTTTAGGTCAATTGGATAAAGTAATAGGCATAGGCGAGACGGGGCTTGATTATTTCCGTAGCGAAGGTGGTTTAAACTGGCAGCAGCAAAGATTTAGAAATCATATCCGCGCCGCAAAAATCCTGAAAAAACCGTTAATCATTCACACCCGCGAAGCCAAAGCAGACACGCTACGCATTTTACAGGAAGAAAATGCTTCAGAAGTCGGCGGTATTATTCATTGCTTTACCGAAGATTGGGAATTTGCCCAAGGTGCGTTGAATTTAGGTTTTTATATCTCATTCTCTGGCATCGTGACGTTTAATAATGCCAAAGAAATCAAGGAAGTCGCAAAAAAAGTTCCCGCCGACAGATTCTTGATTGAAACGGATTCACCTTACTTATCACCCGTTCCAAAACGTGGCAAACCCAACTATCCTCTGTATGTTCGCTATGTCGCCGAACACATCGCTGAATTACGTGACACGTCGTTCACCAACATAGCGAAACAATCAACTGAGAATTTTCGTACTTTATTTGGGCTAAGTTGATGCCAAAAGAACCATCCTTACCCAACTTCAAATGAATTTTGGTCGCAGGATCAAGGGTTGTTCTACTTACCCTTGATGATATTGATAATTGTCCTACTCCTGATGAGGGAGCTTTTACTGAAAAAATACGAAATCAGTATCTTAACCGTAAAAATGCAACCAAATCTTATTTGAACGGTTTTTCCGACGATACCTTAAGTGATCTTGCCCCAGTCTAGCGGACACATTGTCAATAATGTACAAGTCGATCCCGGGGCAGAATACCAAGTTTTGGCATCGGTCACCGAAGCCAGATGCACTAACGTAACATGTACTGGCGCTGCGGATTTTATAAAAATGGGCACTAAATTTCCTGGTACGTTTCCTTTGTCGCTTAATCCAGTAGGCCTAGATTTTAAAGTATTGACCGATATTAGGATTCCCGGTGCTATAACAACTAAAGGATTTAAAACAAATTTAACAGGCGCTGGATCTGCGATTCTAGGTTTAACTGCACTTGCGGATGGTTACTATGCCCCCGTTCCTACAACAGCAGCTTCTAAATTCTATTACTGGAATTTGGATATAGATTTGGCTCCACTATTGAACCCTAATGTCCGAGAGGTAAGTATCACTTTAGCCAAGGCTAGATGGTTAAATAAATCAGGGCAATGTAGATATGATGTGCGCGGCTTTGTTCACGACCCTATTGGCACTACAGGACTTTCTGTAGCTTTATACCGGGCAGATGCAACAGGAGCTAAAATTCCTACTGCGCCAGTTATTAGTACTGTGGCAGTAACAAGTCTCGGTGATATTTTTGGAAAATGGGACGTTTCAACTACTACATCAGTGAATCCTGCCCTAATAAATGTAACAACTGGCTGCCCAGTAAACGTACGGGCGGAAATTACAGCCACACCGACAGTATTTACTGCTGAACCGCTTACGCTACGCATTGATCCACTCTTTGACCAATTCGCTCCTTAAATAAGGAATATGTGATTTAATAATCAAAGGAATATCAATAAGTTCTGAATTTTATATTAAACCATCACCGCAGAATATATTGTCAGTTGAAATTTCAATTAAATTGATCCGAGATTTACAAAGTATCCTGCGGAGAGTCATTTTAGTAAGGAATGTTATTATGTCTACATCAATAAACTTTTTATGTGCAGTTATAACGCTTGTTGGTCTTGCACTAGCTGCCGATGCAAATGCTGCCGGAGGCGGAGGCAACACTACAACGGGCGGAGTAATTTTAGAAGCTACGCTGCTGCCTGGGCTGATAAGCTCACCTAAAGTGAGTGGTGATACGGCGTTAATTACCGCATCTGGCGCAGCCTTCACGACCACAACCGCCTATGTGTTCCAGCGCAATGGCGGTGTCTGGCAACAGCAGGCAAAGCTTGTTCCCACAGACTACCCACCCTAAGTTATGGTGGGCTTACCGCCTTCAATGGCAACACCGCAGTGGTAGCTGATATTGGCGTTATAAATACGCCGACAGGGCAGCGCAGTGGTGCAACCAATATTTTTCGTAGAACGGGGACTATATGGCGGCAAGAAGCCAAAATATTGGGGCCTGTTTACCCTCAACTCCAACCGACTTCTGCTGTTTCAGTGAGCGGCGATAGTGTTGCTATCGGTTGTCAAAATGATTCAAACAGTGTCGCTAACGTATCGGTCTATATACGGAAATTATCAGCAACGGGAGTACCTTTTTGGCAAAAGCAAGCGCAATTGAAGGGAAGTGCAACTAGCATCAGGTTTGGTCGTAGTGTTGCGATCGATGGCGACACCTTGGCGGCAGGCGAAGAATCCCCAACAAAAGGCGATGTTTTAGTATTTAAGCGCACCACAGGCATTTGGAGCCAACAATCTAAATTGGTGCCTGTCACCCCACTCACGGCGAATATAGTGGACTTCGGTAATTCGGTTGCGCTAAACGGTGATACCATCTTGGTCGGAACCCAAAATCTTTCTGCATCGAAAGATATAAAACGCGTTTATGTATTTCAACGCACGATCTCCACCTGGAGTGAACAGGCATTGTTGACGGACCCAAAAAATATCGGTAGCAATGGTTTTGGTTTTAGCCTAGACATCAGTGGCGATACCGCTGCGGTAGCTGATATGCCATTAAATTATGGTGGTGGTGGCAAAATCGGCACTCCAGGTGCATTCGATGTCTTTAAGCGCACTGGTAGCCAATGGAGCTTGCTGTCAAGAATTAACACAAAAAGCAGTGAGGAGGTCTTCGGTTCTGGTGTCTCAATCTCTGGCAATACCCTTATGACAACTAGGATGAATATTTTTAGACCAACGCCCAGACAGACTGAAGTTTACCGGGTAATCGCGCCTTAATCCGAGTTAGCCTTGGATATTATGTTGGCGTACTGCCCAAGGCAGTACGCCTTCGTGATGACCAGCGATAATCAAAGCAATTTTATTAAGCGAGGTCTTGATGTCCCTTATTAATTCCACCAAATCACGGCCTGTCCTGTCAATGTAGGCAATCATCAGTGTGGCTGCTTTTTCGATTTCGCACTGGCAAATCATTACACCAACCTTGATTACCGCAACTGAAAATCAACGGTTAAGTGATGCTTCAAACAGTATGGTCAAATCACCCTTTCCTGTTGAAAAACAGGGGCAAGCACAAAAACAATTGAATAGGGGAGCGGAAAACCAATACACACAGCCGCTGACCGCAAAAGAGTGGCTAGACAATTTTCTAAAAACATACCCGTCATCCCTGAAACAAGCAATGGCTATGCTTATCGCCATCGATGGAGAAACGCGGGGCGACTTTATTGGGCAATTGCTGGCTTCCGTGCAATTTATGCCCGTGGGCGATCCTGCCCGAAATGTGTTGGAAGGCCGTCTCATTGCCAGACTGACTCGGTTAAACCCGACCAGTGCTGCGGATTTTGTCTTGGAAGCGTTAAGCCAATTGCCAGAATATACCTTATTATTACCGAACAGTTTTCGGCTATTAGATGAACTGATGCGGACGTGGGGGGAACTTAACCCGGTGGCTGCGGCTAATTGGGCATTCAGCCTGGATGATGAACAAATCAAAGGCCACGCTCTCGCTATGCTCAACTACACGAAAGACCCGCACTTAATCGATGTGGTCACTGAGGAAGCGGTTCGTTTGCCGAAGGGCGACCTACGCCGGGGGTTGTTGACTCACTTGGTGCAAGAAAAAGCCCAAACCGACCCTACCCAGGCCGCCGAATGGGTGACCCATTGGCCGGATTCATCCGAGCGTTACCGTGCTGCTGAGGTATTAATTGATTCCTGGCCGAGCCGATCACTTGCTGATACGGGACTCTTCGTGGAGGACTTACTGGCACAAGGCATGACACCAGACCTCGGTGCCACGGATAGGTTTATTGTCCGTTGGTATGACCTAAATCCTGACGAGGCAATACATTGGGCAAGCAATTTGCCGGATAGTGCGGTCAGAAGCCGTGCATTTCAACTCTTAAACGAAATCCGCCAGCATGTTCAATAGTGCTAAAAATGGCTATTTAGTTGAGTTAATTGTTTGAATATAAAAGATATTCCAATCAAACCACTTTCTCTGACAAACCCTTATGAGAACATTCAAGATGTTACGAAATAAAAGCGATATAACACCTCTTTATTTCCGTCTTGTTATTGCGATACTGGGGATGGGCGGATTGTTTGTGTCACCCTCTATTCTGGCTGATTTAGAAACCTACCCTTTTGAAATAACAGGTGTGCTTACTGCTGTCAACACGACACCTATCCCGGCTAACCCGAATGCAATTCCACCTGTTCCGGCTGTGCTTGGCACGATCACCGTCAATGGTCTCGTTACCCCTGTAGCCGCTCAAGATGGTCTTGATCCTCCTAAAATAGTCAGGTCTTCAACCAAAGCCGGGTTGACGCTTGCCCAACTAAGTGCAACACCCGTTCTGCCCGGTCGAGGCCAAAACGGTTTCCTCAGAGGTACTGTGACAGCGGCGGGGAAAATGACTATTGATACCGATACTGTTGATGGTTATAAAGTTAAACTGATAATCCTCAACAATATACAAGTCGATCCGGGGGCAGAGTACGCCGTTTTGGGAACGGTCACCGATCCCCTCTGCTCTAATTTGACGTGTTCGGCTGTTGGTGATTTTATAAAAATGGGAACCAAGTTTCCTGGTGCATTTCCTCTATCGCTTAATAGCCTTGGATTAGATATAAAAGCACTAGCCGATACTAGGATTCCTGGGGCTATCACTAATCATGGGTTTAAAACCAATCTAACCGGCACTGGCAGCAATGCTAGTGCTTCTGTGTTCGCCCAGGGCTATTACGCACCTATACCCGTCACTGCGGCTTCCAAATTCTATTATTGGAATGCGGATATAGATGCCGCTCCATTGCTTAATCCTACCACTGCCGAGACAAGTATTACCTCAGCGAAAGCGAGATGGCTCAATAAATCAGACCAGTGTAAGTATGACGTTAGCGGTTTTGTGCATAACTGGCAATCCATAGCGACCTCCGTTACGTTGTGGCGAGCGGACTCTGCTGGTAATAAGGTTACTGGGGCGGCGGCAATCGGTAATTTTGCCATTACCGACCTCGGAACTTATGGTAAATTGGATGCCTCAGTTACCACTACACCGAGTTCACCCCCCCAAATACATTATCAGGAACAAGGGGGTGTCCAGTACAAATATTGGCTGAAATTACGGGTAATGCTGCTACAAAAGTTATTCTGCCACTTACCTACGTATTGATCCTCTCTTTGATCAGTACGCTCCTTAGAGTGGCTTTAGGGGGCAATGGAACGTAAAACCCAGTTAAAGAGTTTGCCTCGTTGCTAAAACCTGTTGCAAATAAATATTACTATGCAATATATTTATGCAAGCCGCAATGCCTTATTGGACGGTAATCCCGTGAGCGTTGCACAAACGTTTGTTTGTGCAACGCTGTTGTTAAAAGCCATTGAGTGGTTCAAAGACAGAAACTTAAGGGTATTTGCCGCAATAGTTAATACAAAATCCCACAACGGCTCTGGAAGTGAAATTTTGAATTCCTATGGTGCGTTACGTACCTTTATGCAGAATAACCCACTTATGATACGAATTCGCCATTGATAATTTATTAGGCTCAAATCAACCAACGCGGTGAAGACCAGAAAAAGCGCAAACCGGACTAATCTTGCTACATTTCCCTTATTTAACTAGGTGCTTCAATAGTGAACCGCTGATGATGGACGTGGCGAATGCCATCAACACCAGGGCTACGAAGATGCGTTGGTCGATTAGCTGGTGTTCGAGCGCGACTGAAGCTAGAATAATTTCGATGGCCCCTCGGGCGTTCAGTCCAACGCCGACAGACAGCGCCTCTCGCCAGCGCATACCGCCAAGCCTAGCGCCTAGCCCTGCACCCAGAATTTTCCCCAGACAGGCAATAAGAAATACCGCCAGCACCAGGATGCCGTCGAACTGGCTGGAGAAATTCGCCTTGAGGCCTACGGAAACAAAATAAAGCGGGGCAAAAAAGTTAAGGGCAAAGGGCTGGATCATCGAATAGATAGGCTTTTCCTGCTCAGGGTTCTGATCCTGACCCAATGCCATGCCTACCAGAAAGGCACCGAAAATGGCGTGGATACCGATTTTTTCAGCGCCGACCGCCGCCAGCATGATCAACACTGATACAAAGGTCAATAATCCTCCGGGCCAGTCCTGAAAAAAACGGATATGGAACAGAAAGGGTTGCACTAGCCAGCGCCCGACAACCAGAATCAGTGTGGCATAGGCAAGCACCAGGGTGAGCGTGGAAAGAATATTGCCGGTGGGATCATCTTGCCCCAAATTACGCAATATGAATGCGAACAACGACCAGCCGATCAAGTCGTTAATCATCGCAGAGGTCATGATCGTCATCCCGATTCTTGTGCCAAGCAAATTCAGGTCCATCAGTATTCGGGCAATCACCGGGAGTGCTGAAATCGACAATGCTGTTCCCATGAACAGGGCGAGCAGCAGGGGACGGTCATTTTGTCCCCATAGTTCGGGAAACAATAACACCATGCCGAAGCCCAGTGCGAATGGCAGCGCACCACCCAGTAGGCTGGTTGAGGCGATAATGAATTTGCAGTGCCGAAAATGGACGAGATTGATTTCCAGGCCAGCCGCGAACATGAAAAACAGCATTCCCACTTTAAGCAAGGCATCAACACTCGTGGTGATGGCCTTATCGGTTGAGAATAGCGAGATATAGGCATCGGGATAGACAGTTCCCAGCAGTGTCGGCCCTAACAGAATACCGCCTATCAATTCGCCCAGTACGACAGGTTGGGCAAGCCTTTTCATCAGATAACCGAATAGCCAGGCTACCGCCAGCATCACGCCTATTTGCATGAAGAATGCGTGGAGCTGTGAATGGTTCATTTTGTTACGAGTTGGAGTAGCATCGTAGGGCGGAATAGACGCGCAAATCCACTTATCCTCATGAATGTAAAGATTTCTCGCGCGTCGTAATTCGCCATTTCGTTGGTTACCGCAGTTGGCGGATTTCGCCGCCCCCAAAGGATAAACAAGAAGGATAGTCCGTCTAATCCGCCCTACATTTAATCCGTTTTACGGTCTTCAGGAGTGCCTTGACGAATGGTCGCGGCACGGCCGGAATCAACTTATATTGTGTTGATGTTGCTGACTTTTCGCAGTCCAAGACCGTTGATGCTCTCGTTTCTGGCAATCGGTAGCGGCCTGTTTGCTGCGCTAGTCGTAAGTGTGCTTGTTTTTGGCAAAATACATATTATTACCCTGGTTTTCGGTGCCAGTTTGATCGGAGTCGCTGATGATTATGCGCTGCATTTTGTTTGTGACAGTTTCGGTTCCAAAAATTGGCAACCACGTAATGGGCTATGCTACATATTTCCTGGGCTGGTTATCGGTTTATTGACCAATTTGTTGAGCTATGCGGGGCTGGTGTTTTCGCCTTTTCCTGGTTTACAGGAAGTCGCACTGTTTTCGGCCATCGGCCTGTTAGTCGCCTGGCTTACGGTGGTTTTGCTGTTTCCGTTGTTGCTGACTGGCTTTAAACCAGATCATGAACCCGTCATTTTGAAAATCGCCAACTACTGGCAACAGCATTGGCCGATCTGGCTGATAAAAAACCGACGCTGGATAATTCCGCTCTTGGTGGTTTTTATACTGGGCGGATTATGGCAATTGTCGCCTCGGGATGATGTGCGCTTGTTACAATCAGCGCCCACTACATTAATGGAAACCGCTGATAAGATTAAGCAATTACTGCGGATAAGCCAGGAAAATCAGTTTTTCCTGGTATCGGGAAGCAATCTCAATGACTGGCATCAAAATGAACAACAGCTGCTTAAGCACCTTAAAACATTAATCCTTCAAAATAAGCTTTCGGCTTACCAAGGTCTCAGTGATTACTGGTCTGATAAACATACCCAAAAAACGAATTACCAATTGCTAGACAATACCCTGTATAAATCCGGTCTGGTAAAAGACTATATGACGGGACTGGGCTTTAATGATAAGGCCATTAACGCCGAACTAAAGCAGTTTAGTGACGCAAAAAACAAGTCTATTTTACTGCCTGACTGGCTAGCAACTACCGATGAAGCAAAGCAGCAATTATGGATGGGTTGCAATGAAGAACGCTGCCTAAGCAGAGTCGCATTAACCGGAATCACCGACTTATCGGCTTTATCCGCCCTACAAAACCTGCAAGGTGTCACCTGGGTCGATCAGGTTGAGGAATTATCCTCACTGTTTGCGCGTTATAGAATCTGGGTCAGTCTGCTATTAACAGCGGCTTACTTATTGGTCTTCACTGGCTTGGGATTCAAATTCGGCTGGCGTAATGCGCTGAATATAACGTCAATTCCCGTGGTTGCGGCGCTGGTATCGTTAGCTATGATGGGTTGGTTTAACCAATTGTTTAGCCTGTTTAATTTATTCGCGCTTTTGTTGGTGTTGGGCATAGGCGTTGATGATGCCATTTTCTTTTTTATGGCTGACGATTCCCGGAAAAAACAAGCTTCGCTGGATTCAGACCGTGAAGACAAACGCATTAGCACTTCGCTGGCGGTAACGCTCTCCGCATTGACGACACTGCTGGCTTTTGGCTTATTGGCGATAAGCTCAACAGAAATTGTCCATGCCTTTGGTTTTACCGTCGCGACGGGTATTTTAACGGCATTGCTGTGTTCGCCATTGGTTGGGCACAGAGCTAAACACAAGTAAAGACGCAAAATCTTGCGTCTTTACAACGCTCTCACATCTATTTCAGCAATTAACCACATATCGGATTAACAACATTGGATGACCTTTAAATCAACAAGCACAAGTTTCATCATCGCCATCAGCCTTATAGGGTTGTCGTACGTGCTTTTCGGAGTCAGTCTAGTGTGGCTGCTATTGCCGAGTGCAATTTTTCTGGGGTTACTCATTTACGGTTCGGCAAGCATTCAATCCAACTTTTTCGCCCCAGCGCATTGTTATACAGATATTGCAGAAAAACAAATCGCCCTGTCGTTTGACGACGGCCCACACCAAGAATTCACCCCACAGGTGCTATCAACATTAGCGCAATACAATGCCTTTGCAACTTTTTTTGTCATCGGCAAAAACATTCAAGGCAATGAAAATATCTTGCAACAGATAGATGCAGATGGACACAGTATCGGCAACCACAGCTACACACATTCTTATTTTGTGGACTTTAAAAATGTGCAAGGTTTTAAGGATGAACTAAACCAGACCGCGGAAAGTGTGTTCAATATCATAGGCAAACGCATGAAATTATTCCGTCCACCTTATGGAGTAATCACGCCAAACCTTGCCAAAGCTTCGAATGGTTTGAATTACAACATCATCGGCTGGTCTATCCGCTCGTTCGATACAACGGCCAAACCTGCACATCTCATAACTCGGCATGTACAAGAGCAAATAAAACCTGGGGCTATCGTTTTATTTCATGATACGTCGGATAAAACTATCCAGGTATTAAAGCAAACGCTTAATTTTGCGAAAGAAAATGGCTATAAAATTGTCAGTTTAGAGCATTTGTTGAAGATTAATGCCTATGAATAACTGAACGGCAGGTGATTTTTTGGTAGTATGTCGCATGGGGCATTATAAAGCGGATTATACCCAGATTCCTTATAGGCTGTGTTCAGTGTCCGGTAAAAATAAAAAATTATAAAGCCTCCAGCAAAGCCCTATGGCTACACCCTTCCTTAGCTCGATTTATCGTATAACTACGGTACAAGGTTTAATACATGTCAATTCGTTATAACTCATCTTTAAGGCTTAGTTTATTAGTCGGCGCAGTGTTAGCAGGATGCACTCAAACTCGGCAACTTACTGTTGATTATCCTACTGGCGTAAGCAATGACCCCAATTCCGCGCAATCCACCAAAACACATCAATTTCAGGCTTTAGCTGGCTTTCAGTCCATTGATGGCGACGATTATTATGTGCGGCTGATTTCCGAATTTGATTTTAAGGGTGACAATGTCTTAAAAAGTGGTTGCGACAGCATCACACCATCATTTAAAAAGAGCGACTTGTCTTCTGCGCTTATTTTCAATTTCCGTAACAGTATCCTCAAATTTAATACCGAAGCCGTCGGTTATTCCTACCAAGCGACCAATGGGAAATGTAATTTTAAGTTTGATGCCAAAAAACTTAATCTTACGCCCTGGATGCGACTGGATTCCGGTAAGGAAACCTCGGTTGATTACAGTGTTTATTCCAGTGCCAATAGTGATGTGGATGTCGCGGGACTGGTCAATAAGGCCACAGCAGCCAGCAGTTTATTGGCTTTTACGGGTGTGGGCATGGGCGTTGCGGTTTTGGGGCAGTTTGCCGGTCAATGGCTGAACAACAACCAGCAAACCCAAGCAGCGCCTGCGCCAACACCTTCGGAAAATCACAGCAAAGAATCGCACTCCCTGCCAGCACTTGTCAGGTACTCAGATAAAACTGGCACACTGAATGAAACCGTGTTCAAGGTTTACGCAGTTGCAGAAGGTGGCATCAATATCCTAAGTTCTGACGCCAAGCCGTTGGGCGAATTAAGGATTTATCCAGAAATCACCCCGTCTTTACTGCTCAAAACAAAGGCGGATGGTATACCGGATGCGCGTGATCTTTCGCTGATAGAGATCAGCCAATCGCCGATGAAATCGGGTACAGGTGAAATCAATTTGCAGCAGCTTATTGAGCAATCCAAACATCCTGAAAAACCCAACTTAAAACCGGACTGGAAAAATTACGAGGATGTACAAAATAATTGCCGTAAATTGAAGGTCGTGCTGAAAGACTTGGGCTTCAATAAATTTGACCGCAATGCCTATATTTATTACTTCTTGGTTAACAATGCGGACTGGAAAAACTACAACATCACAGCGCAAAAAGTCCAAAGCAACAACAGTAACGCGAAGACCTTGCAAGATTATCGCAGCAAAAACTTTGATGTGTGCCTTGCCGTTAATGATTACGCAGTTATGAAAGCGATGGGGCTGACAGTCAACACAGAATCCGACTGGGCGCAGATGGGCGATTCCAGCCAGAAAAAAGAACAGTTTTTTATGCCGCTTAAATCAATAGAACGGCAGTTGCTTGCCGTGCTTAAAAACCCCAATAAAGCAGAAATGGAAAGTCAAATCTTCCCCTTATTAAACACGGCAAAAAATGGTGATGGGACGGTGTTGTTGCAAAATCATTTAGGTGATTTTGGTCTGGAAAAATTATTGCAACTTGAGCCATTAGCAATTACGCCAGCACCGAACCCAGTTCCTGGCGCAGGTCTGATTATCAATGCACATCAGCTGGTGCAGGTATTTTCCGGTTTAGCTTTCAACGAACTGAGTTGTGCGCGTGTTATTCCTGAACAAATGGGCAAACCGGTTGGCAACACGGGCGTTTTATTGTTTACTACACAGCCAGGTAGTTTACGTGCGAAAGGGGGCGCGATGGAATTTGAGTTCTCCGCAGGTAAAATAAACCGCATTGCATTTCAGTCACCCTCGTATCGAGATTTTGAGCAAGATATAATGGATCATCCTGAAACTGGCGGTTGCCGGATAGATTCGGAATTCTTGAAAAGACTACACTAATAATGATGAAAAACCGAAAGATCTACGCCAAAAATAAGTCTTATACCCGTTTGATAGAACTTGAGTGAAGCATGACTCATGACTGCCAAGTCGAAGCCGGTATTGGGCAGTCTTAGGATTGCCAAAACAAGATTTTGCCAATATAGCGACCCCCCGAAATTTTATCCTTTTTAAAATAAGGTTCGTATGTCCGCAATTATTTACAGAATAGTGTTCCTATAAGAAGCTTATAAAAACAGGTATTTACTTGGGAAATTCAACAATATTACGCTCAAATTTTTCGCATAATAATGTTGTAATGGTCAAGTAAAACCGGACACTTTTTCAGACAGCTTTCCTATAAAAATCCCGTTCATATTGCAACGGGGATTGATAACCTAATTTTGAATGAGATCGTTTGCCATTGTAAAAGGCCAAATAATCAATAACACTCAGCTTTGTCGATGCTTTGGTTCTGAATCTTTCGTAATTAAGCTGTTCATGTTTAAGGCTACGAAAAAACCGTTCTGTAGGACTGTTATCCCAACAATTGCCTTTACGGCTCATGCTCTGTTCCATTTTCATGATCGACAAATGCTTACGGTATTCA
>NZ_CBAROL010000020.1:0-41029 GCF_964779595.1 Methyloglobulus sp. | reverse complement strand
CGGTTAAGGATAGGGACGTAGACGACGCGATAATTAAGCTACGCATGAGCGACGAGTGCGCCCGCATGGAACGCAACTTGTTACAGCTCACGGCGGACAACGCCATCGAGGAAGGTAATTTGCCGTTGTTATACCAGGCTTACCTGGCCAGTTTGAAGACGCACAGTGACGCGGGGACCCTTATAACGGGCATAGATAGAATCGACATTGACTTATCGAATGTTGAAATCCCGGAACAAAAAGAGGCACTTGACGCGATACGGGCATGCTTGCAATACCCTGCTAAGGCGGAACTTATTGCGGGGCAGTCCACCACGGTGAGTATGACAGCACTAAGAAAATTGCAGCTTGGCAGACAGGCCGCCGCCTAAAATTGTTGATTAATCAGGAAAATAACAATTATGTCATTCGAGAAAGGTAAGAGCGGCAACCCCAGCGGGCGGCCGCGAGGTATAGGCATACAGGGGCAGTTCAGGGCACAGATAGTCGAAATCATGCCGTTACTTATCGAGCGGTTGAAGGACGCGGCACTGGGTGGCGACGTAATGGCCGCCAAGCTGCTTATAGACAAGGTGCTTATCAACGCAAGACCTGAGCCTGAGAAGCTCACCAAAGGCTTTAAACGTGGCGACTTGACACCCGCCGATACTGCAAAGCACATCCTTGAATCGACCATGAACGGCTTGATGACGGTAGAACAATGTCAGGCCGTTATGGGGGCCTTGGCGAATTATTGCAAAATAGTTGAGACCGACGAACTTACCCGCCGTATCGATGCGTTAGAACAAACCAACAATAATTCACAATGAGAAAGAATTAAATATGTCTGCTCCAATGCCGGGGTAATACCCGGCTTTTTTTTGCCTGAATTGTTGGCAAGTGTTGCGGGTGTTTTGTATCAGCTAACTATTGGCGGTTTGGCCGCGCCATTGAAGAAATGCGGTTACAAATTGGTTACATTTTAGAAAATATAAAACATAAAAAAGGCCTGTAAATCTGCAACCCATTGAATTAATTGGTGGGGTGTCGGGGGCTCGAACCCCGGACCTATGGATTAAGAGTCCACTGCTCTACCAACTGAGCTAACACCCCTGACGAAATTATCAGGGCGATAGTAAAGGATTTTCCACTTAAAACCAAGCTCAAAGTGAATAAGATAAACTTGGTTGTTATTGCTGTACTTGAAAAGAACGCCTAATGTATTTGAACTTACGATGTAATAGCAACAATATCGGCGTTTAACTCGAATATGCTTGGTAATGGCTAATAGGAAACAATTTAGTGGTGGTGAATATTTCCGGTATTTGGTAGTTCAGTCCTGTAAAGTTGAGACTAATTACCCGACACCTAAACGATTAATCCGGCTTTAATGCGAATTGGTTCAGAAGTTTTATTTTTCCTAGCCTTGTTAAGTCATACTCCTGGGAGTAAACATGTTCCATATTGCTCTCTTTGAGCCTCAAGTCCCGCCCAATACCGGCAACATTATTCGGCTAGTCGCCAACAATGGTTGCTGCTTGCATCTGATCGAGCCGATGGCTTTCGATTTAGAAGAAAAGAATCTCCGGCGGGCGGGTCTTGACTACCACGATCTTGCCCAGGTTTTTAAATATTCAAGCTATTTGGAATTCGCTTCGGCCATGCAGGGCAGGAGGCTTTTTGCGTGTACGACCAAAGGCGGTCAAGCCTACGATAAAATAATTTACCAGCCCGATGATGTGTTGCTTTTTGGCTCTGAAACGTCGGGTTTGCCCACTGAAATATTAAACGGCATAGCTCCTGATCGACGCTTAAGAATCCCGATGATGCCGAATAATAGGAGCATCAATCTATCAAATGCTGCCGCCATCATCAGCTACGAGGCTTGGCGTCAACAAGGGTTTTATGGTGGAAAATAATGGTCAGCGGTTCTTGCCTTATCGTTGGGCTTTTTTAGAAATAAAATCAACCGGATGCAGAGTGCTTGGTTGTAATAAGGTTCTGGATAGTCGTGGTAATTCCTCACAGATCGCCCGATTTTTAGGCTTTAACATTTCAATGTGTTGAATGAAGCCATTCGCGTCATCATGGCTGATTACCATACATTGCACTTGCCGCCAGCGGCGTACGTTTTGCACAGTGTGGGTAGCAGAGTTTGGTGCATTTTCTTGCTGCTTCTGTAACGCCTCGCGTCGATAGCGTTTGCCCACCCATTGCAATAATGACCAAGCGAAAAATGCCGCGATCATGATAACGACTGTTGAGGCATGGGCGGTTAAGGTTGCCAACAGTGCGAGGATTGAGTTAGATGCAGCGGAAGTTGCCTGCTCTGGGTGTGAACCTAAGAGCAGGGTGATCGCAGCAAACAGCGGCAACCAAAGATAAATCCAGAACCCCCAGCCCAGTCCGGTAAGCGTATTCCATAGAAAGCGTTTAAGTAGCGATTGTTGATTGTATCGATCAAGTATTAAAGTACGCATAAATATTCCTCGGTTGAAAGTAGCTTGATTATAAGTGGGTGGTAACACCGCGATCTGGACTTACCCAACGAGCCCGCATACCACGTTTGCGGAACAAGATTTTCGGTATGGCAACAATGATGGTCAGCATATTCACCAGCCAAAAGCCGAACGGATACCAGATTGTCCAGACGTAGTAGCGCATGAGTTGGTGGTCGTATTGGCAATCCAGAAGTAAGCTAATCAGCATTTGCAGTAGGCAGGTGGTGCCGATAATCACACCACTATATTCCGGCAGGAGTGAAGTCAGTGAATCAACTGAAGTTGCTGCGATGGCTGGTGTTGCTGAAGCTATATGATAAATAAAGGTGATTAAATCAAGGCAATAACTGGCTAACACCACCGTAACAGAACACGCCCAGAGTACGCTCAGGATATGCTCAAAAAACAGCGGCCAAACCGGATAAGTGCGCCAATCACAGAAGATGCCCTTGTACTTGCTGATGATTTGTAAACCACCCATTGCCCAGCGCAGCCGCTGATCCCAAAGCCCCCTCATCGTTTCCGGCATTAGAATCCATGCCAATGCCCGTGGCTCAAACCGGATATCCCAGCCGCGTAACTGAAGCTTCCAGGTAATATCCATATCTTCGGTCAGCATGTCCTGACTCCAGTAATCGACATCCCGAAGAGCACTACGACGGAAGGCGGTAATCACCCCGGATGCGGTGAAAAGTTGCCGATAAAATACCCGTTGGGCGCGTTTAATCAAACCCACCAGGGAGGAAAACTCACCGACTTGAAGTCTACCCAGCAATGTTGAACGGGTGCGGATACGCGGATTACCGGTTACGGCACCGACCTGTGGCCCTGTGAGAAAATGGTGTAGAAACCAGGGAATGGCATCATGATCGAGGAGCGCATCACCATCTATGCCGATAATATAATCGCTATCTGCCAGATAAGCGGCGGTGTTAAGCGCAATTGACTTACCCTGATTCTTGGCTTGGTGGATCACCCGTATCCGAGGATCGTTACGCATCATTTCGTCCAAGATAGCACCGGTGTTGTCGGTGCTGCCATCGTTGACTGCGATAATCTCATAGTTTAAATAATGCATACCCAGCAAATGACCAATCACTTCCCGTGCATGATCTTCTTCATTGAAGCAAGGGACGACGATGCTAACCTTGGGGCAAGAAGTTAATTGTGCTAATTTCGGTTGTCGAAACTCGTAACGTAGATAAAACCACAAAGCGCCGATTGTCCATAAATAAGCCATAAAGAGTGGATAGTAGTAGGTGAAGCCAAGCAATAATTGGACGACATGCAATGCGTTTAGACTTAATTCTTCAATCATGGCTTTATTCCTGGATTGGTGTGCAGCGATAAGATGGGTTGAATGACAGCAAATGCTGGATGCTCATGAGTAACTTGGTCAGGGTAATAACCGAAATTACGTGCGCCATTTTGCTGTAGTAACCGTAGTTGGGTAGCAAGATGTTCGCTGGAGTTGCGCTCCGATCCTGCCGTCGTGTGAATTAAAAAAGTGGTACTGTTAAGCGCACCAGGGATTTGCGCTACTTTGTCCGTGAGAGCTTCCAGCTTATTTTCTGTTTCATCAGAACTGTCCCCAACAAGTGGTATCGAAACCGTGACAAAATCATATTGCTTAAGAAGACTAGCAAAAGCTGGTGCTACAGCTATGTCGCCTTTGTCAATGAAGGCAGGGACAAGCCGTGCAGTAAACGCATAAGGCTGATGCACTTTGAAGGCAGCAATGAGTTCCTGGGTAGATGCGGTCAGATCATTGCCTGCTAAGGCGTTTGAATTGTTATCATCACCTAATAGCAAACCACTGATACGCGGTGCATTTTTTGCTGCGTCTTCGTAAATTTCCTTAATAACCTGACGACTAGTGGTACGTCCAGAAGGTAACTCAAAGCCATTTACAGGTAGCCAAGCATAAACATAGAAAGTTTCGGTCGGATTTGCCGCACGAGTGAGTAATTGCCAAGCAACACGATTAAACAGATCGGCTCGCACGGGTAAATGGCGATTAGGGAAAAATGCAGTATCCGCATTGCCATCATGATCCAGATCAGCTAAGGCACGTAGATATACCGTATTGATTCGTAGCTGATGAATGCGCTCCATTAGATCGCCGACATTTTTCTCTTGCTTCACCGGATTGGGATCATAAAGCCTATCGAGATCAATCGCGACTATGCGAGAAAGCGGTTGTTCAATACCATCATAGCTAGCAGGCTGAAGTAAATCCCGTTTGAGATCGCTAACCTTATCGTGGAAAACCAGCATATTGCGACGTACTCGCGTTAACGGTTGATCTGGCGTATTCGAGCCAGCTTCCAAGGTCATTACGATTGGCATCCCTTCTGCTTGAGCAGCTTGAACCACCAGCATGTTATAGGCACCGTAAGGCCAGATCATGGCGCGTGGTTTTTTGCCTGTTTCGTGAGCTATTAATTCAGAATTTTTGGCAAGATCGGCGCGTAGGCGAGCCACATACTCCGCATCGGTTTCATAATGTTTGGTTTGGGGATTATAAATTCGGGTAATTGCCGAAGAAGGCAAACTGCCTTGCGGATTACTTATTTCGCCTTTATGCAGGCTGTGCGAATGCGATGCCACCTCAACCAAACCTGAAGCTGCCATTTCCCGCACTTGCGGCCAGGTAACAAAATTGCTGCGCGGTATCCAGTGGTTGCCGTAAAAAACCTTACCTTCTTTCGATTCTTCCAGCCATTCGCCCACTAAACCGATAACCGCTGGGTAATTAAATAGCTTTAGCAGCGGGAAAACCCGTGTGTACATGCTGAGATAACCATCATCAAACGTCAGCAATACTGGCTTGGACGGCAACCTAGCACCACCGTTACGGGCGGCGAGAATGGCATCCAGACTGACCATGTGATAGCCGTTTTCCCGCAGCCACTCGAATTGTTCTATTAATGTAGAGGTCTCTAATGCCCAGCGTTCCGGCCAAGTTTGGAAACTATCCCGTAAATTGTCACGGGCATCGTGGTAACACAGCACCCTAAAACTTTGCCCATCATCGGCGTAAGGATCTTCTGGAAATGCGGTTTTAAGTGCGAAATCCAACGATAGTTTGGCAGGGCAGGGCAGACTAAACACGGAGAGTAGCGCTAACAATACGAAACAGGATGATCGAGGTGGTTTTATGATTAACATCATTAACTGCTTCATAAGTGCCAGGTCAGATTAAGAAATACTGATGTGGTTTCATTAGTTACCCCATCGTAAGGATGCCTTTCATACGCAACGCCATAGCTCACGGTACGAATCGGATCAAGATTCCATTCATGTTCGTAGCGCATAACGCTTGTCATCCCTGACGCGAATCCCTGTTGCCAGTATTCTCCTGCGCCCAACACAAGTCGATTTTTGAAGCTGCGTTGGTAGTCCCGCCATAATGTCCATTCATTGTTGATTTGGGCTTCAACGGAATAATCACGACGCGGGTTAAAATACACAGCGTTAGCGAAAGAATTATCAGACGAGAAAACGCCGACTGTAGTATCCAGTTTGTAAATTGGGTCACTCCACCAACGTTCCTGCCAATTCGCGCCAACTTCAACACGCCGATTACTATCGCTTAACCAGGAGTAACCCACGCTTGCATTCAGGCTGCGAGCTTCGTTATGGATATAATTTATGCCTAGCTTTATCGACTTCATAGAAATGCCAACGGCACTGGCTTGCAAAGGAATATTGTTACTGTTGGATTCAAACTCCAGATCAAGCCCCCAGTGGTCGTTCGGCAACCACGATGTATTCAGGCTGAAACCGTAATTATCCAGTTGAGTCTGATCCTGGTTGATTTCTCCGCTAATACGCCAGGCAGGTGAGCGGTAATCCGCGCCAATACCCGCACGACGACGAATTCCAGTGGCATCACCGAAATCCGCTTCTGCATTAAAGGTATGGGTAAACACCCGCCATTGCTGATTGAGCAGCGGAGAATGCAACATCGTATCAACCTGCCAATTCTGATTACCGCGATTACCGCCACCAGTCGGGCTTTTTCCCCAGCCTGAAATCACCGTGAGCAGCGGCTGGCGATAGGCATCAAATAATTTTTGAAGACGCTGAACTTCACGATTTTCTGGATAATACTGAGTTAATGTACTTAATTGATGTTCAGCGGTTGCGCCATCATTTAAGGTAATAGCGGCTTCTGCGATACCCGCAGCGGCGGAACTATTGCTCGTATCATCAACGAGAACACTGGCATATTGACGCAGGGCGGCACGGGGTTGTTCACGAAGCTGCAAAAGATCACCATACGCAAGCCGCGCACCTGTACTAAAAGGCGCAGTTTCTAGTGTCTTATCTAGCAAAGACTGTCCTTCCTCGTATTGGTCAGCATTAATCCGTGCATTCACCTGATTGATTCGTGCTTCTTCATAAACCTCATTGTCAATTTCAACGCCGCGCAAACCCTTGTTCAAAACGGGTGGAATATCAGCCACGAGTTGGTCGATAAGTTCACGAGCGGCATCAAAGTCATTCGCGTCGATATAAGCATTAAAAAGGTTTAGTTGCCATTCCCGATTGGGGTAGTCCCGATCATGTTTGCTCAAATTTAATGCCTGCAAGTACAGGTCACGCGCCAGTTTCGGTTGGCGCTGGTATAGATAGGCATCTGCCACCGCTACGAGTGCGTAAGCAGGAATGTCAATCTGCCGTTGCTTGAGGTTTTGATACAAGGCAATGGCTTCTTGCGTCCTCGCCCGATCCCGCAAGGCAACTATGCGGTCAAATTCGGTGTAACGACCCGATGGGCTATCGCTTTTGTGGTCTCGCGCATGGTAGTTTCGTACCGTATCATTTCGTAGTAGTGCCTTATCCGTGGTTTGAAATCTTTGCTGCCCAATTCCAGCCTTTTCTTCCACAGCCCCCCATTTGACACTTCTCCCTGCGCTAGCCTGGTGAAAATCCAGCAATTCAGCCTGAGAAAAAACGTCGGGATGTTGTTCGGCATATTTGACCGCCAAATGCGGCGCACCCATACGTAATGTCGCAAAGGCACGACCACGCAAAGCGACCCTATCGTTCGGAATTAGTTGCAAAATCTGATGATACGTCTCAGCCACATCGACAAAATTGTTTTTGCGCTGGTAAAGTTCAGCTCGCACACGAAGTAAGGGCAATGATTCCTTTCCATACGGCCAGTGCAGATGCTGATTCAATAACACCTCTGCCTGCTCAAATTGACCGTGTTCAGCTAGACCAAGCACACGTTCCGCGACTTGATGGTGTGTTATTGAACTCGCCTTATTCATTTTAACCTTGGCTTTATCTGTCGTTAACGACATAGCGTCAGTGGCAATAAATAGCGTACAGAGAATCATCAAATATCCCCTCATAAAGCCAAATGTAATGAGCTTGCCAAAGATTTTTTCTTAAGTTTTGAATACATAAGATATAGTCTTATCCGTTTGCGAGGTTATTGGTTTTTGTGTTGCTACCTGATACTGGTTTCTGCTTCTTCACCGAACCCCTCAGGTATGAATTCGGACATGCAGTTAAGCTGGTTTGAACGTATATCCCAAAATAACAGGGAAAGGTTCATTCTGGACTGTGCATAATTACCATTAAGCTGTCTTTATGGTAAAGTGTAAACATCAAAGCTAGTTGATTTATATGATTAGTTTCTATTAAACGAAGCCGGATATTATTTCCAATTAATTTCAATAGTACAATGACACTACTGTTGAAAAAACAACGGACATCCTTATGAAAGTAACAATTTTTTTAATTTTACTGTGTTTTTTTTCTACCATCGAAGCCCAAACTGATGCCCGTGCTTGGACAAAGGTCGAGAAACCAACGACAGCCAGAATCGCCCAAAGTATCGGTAAATACACATCGGGTTGCTTAAGAGGGGCGGCCACATTACCCCAGAATGGCAACGGCTACCAAGTGATGCGATTGTCCAGGACACGTTATTACGGTCATCCTGATCTCGTTCAGTTTATTCAAAAAATGGGGCAGACTGCACAAAATCAACATTTAGGAACCTTGCTTATTGGCGATATGGGGCAAGCACGAGGTGGGCCAACTCTGACGGGACATCGTAGTCATCAGACAGGTCTTGATGTCGATATCTGGTATCTGCTCGCCAAAGAAGCCGAAAAAAGGGAACTCAGTTTTAACGAGCGCGAGTCTTGGGGAGCGCCTTCGGTTTTGACTGTCAGTGCAAATGCTGTCAATCCTGTCCAATGGTCGTCAGCCAACGAACAAATTCTTGAGGCGGCTGCACGGTTGCCCGAAGTTGACCGCATTTTTGTTAACGCACGCATTAAACAAACACTGTGCGAACGTAAAACAGCCCACGACTGGCTACAAAAAATCCGTCCTTGGTTTGCCCATGCTGATCACTTTCACGTCAGGCTAAAATGTCCTGCCGGAGATATTCACTGTGAAAAACAAGAACCTGTTCCTGCGGGTGATGGCTGCGGTGCTGATCTTGCTTGGTGGTTTTCGGTTGAGGCTCAAATGCCATCCAAAAAGCTCCCCGCAAAAAAGATACTGCTACCCGCAGCTTGTGATGCGGTACTGAATGAGGAGTAAATAAGCAATAAAAAGGGGTCGTTAGACCCCTTTTTGCTGTAGCTTATTAGAATCGAGAAGATAAAACTATTCTTTATCGACTTCTTTCATGCTTAATCTAACACGACCTTGGCGGTCGATTTCCAGTACTTTAACCCGGACGACATCGCCTTCGGTGAGTTTGTCGCTGACTTTGTCCACATGGTCATCGGAGATTTGCGAGATATGTACGAGGCCGTCTTTGCCTGGCAGGATGGTGACAAACGCACCAAAATCCATCAGTCTTGCGACTTTGCCTTCGTAGATCTTACCTACTTCGACTTCTTCGGTAATTTCTTCAATCAAGCGGCGTGCTTCTTCACCAGCAGCCTTATCGACGGATGCAATCTTGACTACGCCATCGTCGGTGAGGTCAATGCTGACCCCGGTTTGCTCGGTGATGCCACGGATCGTCGCACCGCCTTTGCCGATGACTTCGCGGATTTTGGCTGGGTCGATCTTGAAGCTTATGATGCGTGGGGCAAAGTCAGACATCTGGTCGCGGGTTGCGGACAAGGCCTTGTTCATTTCGCCCAAGATATGCAGACGGCCTGTTTTGGCTTGGTTTAGCGCTGTTTTCATGATTTCAGCGGTGATGCCGTCAATTTTGATGTCCATTTGCAGGGCGGTAATGCCGTCTGCTGAACCAGCCACTTTGAAATCCATGTCGCCCAGGTGATCTTCATCGCCCATGATGTCAGATAGCACAGCAAATTTGTCGCCTTCTTTGATAAGTCCCATAGCAATACCAGCTACGGGGGTTTTAATAGGCACACCTGCGTCCATTAAGGCGAGACTGGTGCCGCACACGGAAGCCATCGAGCTTGAGCCATTGGATTCGGTAACTTCTGATACCACGCGTAGCACATAAGGGAATTCTTCCATATTGGGCAGAACAGCTAACACTCCCCGCTTGGCTAAACGACCATGCCCAATTTCGCGGCGTTTTGGTGATCCGACCATGCCGGTTTCACCTACGCTATACGGAGGGAAGTTGTAGTGCAGCATAAACGGGTCTTTATATTCGCCTTTTAAGGCATCAATAATTTGTGCATCACGTTGCGTACCCAAAGTTGCCACGACTAAGGCTTGGGTTTCACCGCGTGTAAACAGGGCGGAACCGTGGGTTCTAGGCAATACGCCAGTGCGGACGGAAATAGGTCTGATAGAATCCAGAGCGCGACCATCGATGCGTTTGCTGTCGTTCAGGATTGCGCCACGGACGATTTTATATTCCAGGTTTTCGATGATTACCCGAATGTCTTTTTCGCCATATTCGCCGGTAGCGGTCAGTTTTTCCACGACTGCTGACCTAATTTCTTTCAGCTTATCTTGTCTGATGAGTTTTTCAGCAATTTGGTAAGCTGCTTTGATGTCAGCTTCGACGTGGCTTGCGACTTGTTTTTCAAGTTCGGCATTGGCGACTGATGCTGACCATTCGACTTTTCCTGTACCTGCGGTCTTAGCAAATTCATTGATAGCGTTAATCGCGGTCTGCATTTGCTCGTGACCGAATAACACTGAACCTAACATGATTTCTTCTGATAAGCCTGCGGCTTCGGATTCAACCATGAGTACGGCTTGGGCTGTTCCTGCAACTACTAGGTTTAATTGAGATTCTTTTAAAATAGCAGGGGAGGGGTTAAGTAGATATTCACCATCTTTGTAACCCACACAGGCCGCACCAATCGGACCGTTAAACGGTAATCCAGAAACCGCCAAGGCGGCAGAAGCACCTAATAAAGCAACCACTTCGGTGTCTACTTCAGGATTAAGAGACATCACCGTAGCGACTATCTGGGTTTCGTTGGTGTAACCTTCAGGGAAAAGTGGACGTATAGGACGGTCTATCAAACGGGAAATGAGGGTTTCCTGTTCGCTAGGACGACCTTCGCGCTTGAAAAAACCACCGGGAATTTTACCCGCCGCATAAGCTTTTTCCATATAGTTGACGGTAAGCGGGAAAAAATCACCGCCACTTGGCTCTTTTTTACCAACGACTGTCACCAACAGCGTTGTGCCTTCAACATCAATAATGACAGCACCATCGGCTTGACGGGCTATTTCACCCGTTTCTATGGTAACGGTGCGGTCGCCGTATTGGAATTGTTTCCTGATTGGATTCACTACAAGATTCCTTATGTGTTTAAAGAATTAATTAAGGGCGTTCACTACAAAAAGTGAATCGGAAACGGCCTGTTTGCTGGATTTAACAAAAAGCGCAATCAAGCCGTTCCAGGCATGAACTCTACAACGATTTATTTACGTAAGCCGAGGCGTTCAATCAATGAGCGGTAACGCGTAATATCTTTATTTTTAAGGTAATCCAGCAGTTTGCGGCGTTGATTAACCATACGCAACAACCCCCGACGGGAATGGTTATCTTTTTTATGTGCGGCAAAGTGCGGTGTTAACTGTACGATGTGTGCGGTCAATAACGCGACTTGCACTTCAGGTGAGCCAGTATCTGTTTCTGATAAACGGTAGGCTTCGACAACGGCTTTCTTTTCTTCTGTGGAGAATGACATTAAGTAATCCCTATTAAGATTAATAAAAAATAAAGCACTTGCTTGAATGTTGATAAATAGCAAGAGCCAGTAACAAACAGTTCCACGATAGGGTGTAGAAATGTTTAGAGTGGTTCATTTATTGAACCTAATCGTTCATATTGAACAATTTTTTCGGTGCTAGTTTACCATCCAAACGCATTTCTCCCAACCCTAAAAACTCAGTTGCATGGTACATGCGTACCGGGCCCAATAAGTTTTCGGCAAGGATTAATGATTGTCCCTGTTTGGTGCTAGCGGCTTGCTGGTTATTAAGATGCACAGCAGGCAAGTTTTGTAAGGGCGTATCAACAGCAATGAGGGCTGCCAGCAATTGTTGTTCGTCCAGTTTTTGTAATTGCTCTAGCGACACGGCTTGTTCTATGTGGAACTGTCCTGCTTGTAATCGGCGTAATTCCTTAACAGTTGCACCACAACCTATTTCTTCACCTATATCTTCGGTAAGCGAGCGGATATAAGTGCCTTTTGAGCAGTAAACTTCAAGCTCCAAGGTATCCTTTTGGACAGCCAACAACTTCAATTCAAAGATCGTAATGTGCCTAGCTTTTCGCTCAACGGTTATTCCGTTTCTAGCCAATTCATACAGCTTTTTGCCATTTTGTTTTAATGCTGAATACATGGGTGGAATCTGGTCGATTTCACCGGTAAATTTTTCCAATATGGCTTTTATACCCTTAATGGTAAATTCGGGGACAGTCCGCGTTGCAATAACACTGCCTTCCAAGTCCCCAGTATCAGTCTTAATGCCAAGCTGGACAGTAACCTGATAGCGCTTATTGTCATCCAGCATCATCCCAGATACTTTGGTGGCCTCACCAAAACATAGCGGTAATAAACCCGTAGCTAAAGGATCTAAGCTGCCTGTATGTCCTGCTTTATTGGCATTGAACAAGCGTTTTACTTCCTGTAATGCCCGGTTTGACGAGACTCCCAAGCGTTTATCCAGTAGCAATATTCCGTGGACATTGCGTTTGGGATGGCTTTGAATCATTGGCTTTCGTTCTCACCTTTTTCCGTCGGAACGGTTTTGTTCACTTCGCTTAGTAGCTCTGCAACCCGCATGCCGGTATCAAATGAATCATCATAGAGAAACTTTAGTTCGGATATGTGCCGTAATTGCATTTTCTTAGCCAGGAGATGCCGAATCATAGGTGCTAACTCATTTAGCCATTTAATATGATTTTTCTTGTTTAGATCATCAGAGTTAAGCACGGTAAAATAGATTTTGGCAGACGCTAAATCTTTACTCAGCACAACTTCGTTGATGGTGATAAAACCGAATCTGGAATCATCAATGTCGCGTTGCAGAATTAACGCAAGTTCTTTCTGCATTTGTGACGACACACGGGCGCTACGACCAAATTCTTTAGGCATCAGCTTTATAAAACACGTTTGATTTCAGTGCGTTCAAATACTTCGATTTGATCGCCCGGTTTGACATCGTTGTAATTTTTTACGCCGATACCACATTCCATACCCATTTTGACTTCGGCGGCATCGTCTTTAAAGCGGCGTAAAGACTCTAGTTGCCCTTCGTAGATCACCACATTGTTCCGCAATACACGGATTGGCAGGTTACGTTTGACAAAGCCGTCAACGACCATACAGCCAGCAATGGCACCAAATTTTGGCGATTTGAACACATCACGCACTTCGGCAAGACCAACAATTGTTTCCTTAATTTCAGGTGCTAACATGCCGCTGATTGATTTCTTGACTTCATCAATAGCATCGTAAATGACACTGTAATAATGCAGGTCAACGCCTTTTTCTTCGATAATTCTTCTGGATGTCGCATCTGCTCTTACGTTGAAGCCCATCAAAATTGCCCCAGAGGCCAGGGCAAGGTTAACGTCACCCTCATTGATGCCGCCAACGCCGCCAAAGATAACTTTGACTTCCACTTCCTCGTTCGACAAATCAATTAAGGAGCCACGTAAGGCTTCCAAACTGCCTTGAACATCGGTTTTGAGAACCAAATTGACGCTGGCAATTTCACCGGTAGCCATTCGTGAGAACACTTCATCCAGTTTTGAAGCACTTTGGGCAGCATGTTTAGTCGAGCGTTTGCGGTCTTCACGGTGTTTTGCCAAGTCTTTGGCAACGCGCTCGTTTTGAACCACCAGGAATTCATCACCCGCAAAGGGTGTTCCAGACAAACCAAGAATTTCGACTGGAACGCAAGGCCCAGCTTCTTTAATGGGTTTCCCGTTTTCATTGAACATGGCGCGAACCCGTCCGAACTCATGTCCACATAAGACCATCTGACCGTTCTCCAATGTACCTTTCTGGATCAATACCGTAGCCACCGCACCACGACCTTTATCCAGCCTGGATTCGATGACGATACCGGACGCTGCGCCTTCGATTGGCGCTTTTAATTCCAGGATTTCAGTTTGGACAATCAACGCTTCGATAAGCTCATCAATGCCTTCTCCCGTTTTGGCGGAGATTTTGAGGAATTGGACATCGCCGCCCCATTCTTCGGGAACAACGTTGATATTAGACAATTCTTGCATGACTTTATCAGGGTTGGCATCGGCTTTATCGATTTTGTTCATGGCGACGATAATCGGCACATTTGCCGCTCTGGCGTGTTCTACCGCTTCTTTGGTCTGCGGCATTACGCCATCATCTGCTGCCACCACGACGATAACTACGTCAGTGACATCAGCACCACGGGCACGCATTGCCGTAAATGCGGCATGGCCTGGGGTATCGAGGAAAGTGACCGAGCCGTGGTCGGTTTTTACCTGATAAGCACCGATATGCTGGGTAATACCGCCCGCTTCACCCGCAGCAACACGGGTTTTGCGGATGTAATCCAGCAACGAGGTTTTACCGTGATCGACATGACCCATGATGGTAACAATCGGCGCTCTCGGTACAGGAATACGGTTATCTTCTTGTTGCGCTTCGACGAGCATATCTTGTTCAAAATCATCATCGTTCTGCATGATGGCTTTGTGACCCAGTTCTTCCACCAGAATGGCGGCGGTGTCTTGGTCGATGCTTTGATTTATAGTTGCCATGATGCCTAGCTTCATCAAATGCTTGATGACTAACGCCGCTTTTAAGCTCATTTTTTGGGCGAGATCAGAAACAATAATCGTTTCCGGTATCGTCACTTCCTTTACCATCGGGGCAACTGGCATTTCGAATTGATGTTTGCCGTCAGATTGGTTAGATCCGCGTGTCGGTGTCTTGGGTTTCTTTTTGCCCTTTCTAGCATAATTGACTGATCGACCATCGTCGTCAGTCTTTTTTCTGTGCAGCGTTTCTTTTTTGCCTTCTGCTTGTTGCTTTACTCTCTCGGAATTTCTTTTAATGGATTCTTCCAGACGACGTTCTTTTTCGTCCATCTTCTTTTTGGGAGCTTCTACTTCCTTGGTTTTTAGTGACTTTTCTTGCTTATCCGATTTTGCTTTCGTATCATCTGGTTTTGCATCCACGGCCGATTCGACCACTGTGTTTGCAGTCGTATGTTCTGGTATTTGTGATGATGGCTCGATAGCCGTTAGCTCAGGTGTTGGTGAAGCTGATGCTTTTGGCTCGTGTTCGGCTGATTTCGTAGCATCTTTGGCAATTGCTTGTGGTTCGGGTTGTGCGATTATTTCAGGAGTAGGTGCTTGTTCAATCTGTTCAGGTTGAGCCGTTTCTTGCTCTTCCTTATGTTTGATATTGACATAGTTTTTCGATTTACGGAATTCGACATTGATGGTTTTGGTGGTGCTTCCGGGTAAAGCTGGCTGTTTTATCTCAATGTGCTTTGTTCGCACTAGCGTGACGCGTTGTTTTTCGGGTTCTCCAGCGGGTTTTCCGTGTCGGCTACGCAAGTGGGTCAGTAATTTGGTCTGGTCATCATCACTAATCACCTCATCAGCCGTGCTGACAGACAGCCCTGCTTCCTTAAGCTGCTCTAATAATCGCTCGAGAGGGATTTTTACTACCTCGGCTAATTCACGTACTGTTTTATCGCTCATATACTACTCCTTCCTATTCACCTGAGGCTTCAGCAAACCACGGCTCGCGGGCTTTCATGATTAATTGTGCAGCCCGTTCTTCAGTTATGCCTTTAATACCCAGCAAATCGTCAACCGACTGTTCCGCTAAATCTTCCATGGTGATAATGCCTAAGCCTGCCATTTCATAAGCTAATTCTTTGTCCATGCCTTCCATTTCGAGCAAGTCATCAGCAGGTTCGGCCGATTCAATTTTTTCTTCCGCCGCAAGAGCTCTGATGAGTAGGGCATCTTTAGCTCGACTACGCAGCTCATTGACCAAGGCTTCGTCAAAGCCTTCGATTTCAAGCATTTCGCTGGCGGGAACATACGCAATTTCTTCGACGGTATTGAAGCCTTCTTCTACTAGAATAAGGGCAATATCTTCATCGACATCCAGTTGGTCAACAAATAGCTGCTTGATTTTAGCACCCTCGGCTTCGCTTTTTTCTTCTGCTTTGGTGGCATCAAGTACATTTAATTCCCATCCCGTTAGCTGGGTAGCCAAGCGCACGTTCTGGCCGCCTCGGCCTATAGCTTGAGACAGGTTTTCAGAGCTGACCGCCAAGTCCATGCTGTGTTTGTCCTCATCCACCACGATGGACTGGATTTCCGCAGGTGCCATAGCGTTGATAACAAACTGCGCCTCACTGGGATTCCAGAGGATAATATCGACACGTTCGCCCGCCAGTTCATTGGTGACTGATTGGACTCTTGAGCCACGCATACCAACGCAAGCACCGACAGGATCAAGCCTGGGGTCGTTGCCTTTGACGGCTATTTTCGCCCGTGAGCCGGGGTCGCGTGCAGCACCCATAATCGAGATCATGCCTTCATTGACTTCAGGCACTTCCAAGCGGAACAAGGCAATCAACAGCTCTGGTGCGGTACGGCTTATAAATAGTTGGGGTCCACGCGCTTCTGAACGGACATCTTTCAAATAACCACGAATCCGGTCACCAATGCGGACAGCTTCCCTGGGAATCATGTCCTCTTTGGCGATAAAGGCTTCTACATGACCGCCTAAGTCTAAATAAATATTGCCTTTTTCAATGCGTTTGACGATGCCTGTGATGAGTTCACCAACTCGGCTTTGGTAAGCTTCAACTATTTTTTGGCGTTCGGCTTCTCGTACTTTGTGGATAATGACTTGTTTGGCGGTTTGCGCGGCAATGCGGCCAAAGTCAACGGAGTCAATTTCTTCCTGGACTATATCGCCGACCTGAGCATCTTTGTCGTCTAAACGGGCGACTTCCAATAATATTTGCGAGACAGGGAATTCTACATCACCATCAATATCTGGGTTGGCATCCACCACATCCCACTGCCGATAGGTGGTGTAATCGCCAGTTTTTCTGTCGATGACGACACGAACCTTGATTTGATTGGTATGGCGTTTTATCGTTGCCGCTTCTAAGGCGGACTCAATAGCTTCAAAGACAATTTCCTTATCAATCTCTTTTTCATTAGAAAATACCTCGGCTACTAATAAGATCTCTTTATTTGCCATGTTGTCCTCCTTTTTTGTGTAAATAGTCAGGCACCAAACGCGCTTTGCTCATTGCGTCGAATGGCACCTCAAAAATCTGCTCTGCTTCACGCAGTGTGATAATGTCGTCTACAACTTTTTCAATTACGCCGGTAATTTTTTTCCGTCCGGCGATAGTTTGGTATACATTCACCAAGACCGTGCTACCAATAAATTGTTCAAACTGGTGTACATGGAAGAAGGGTCTTTCTGTGCCTGGCGAAGAAACTTCCAATTGGTAGTTGTCTGAAATAGGATCTTCAACATCGAGTACGCCGCTGATTTGGTGGCTGACTTTAGAGCAATCATCCACCAAAATACCATTAGGGCTGTCGATGTAAATCCTGAGCAAGCCATGTTTGGGGTGCGGATTATAGTCGATGCCGACGCATTCATATCCTAAACCTTCAACAATTGGTTCGATTAAATTCACCAAATGCACAGGAGCTTGCTTCATTGTTTCCTCATCAAATCTTCGCACATAAAAAAAGAGCCAGCGGCTCTTCCATTAAAACCATAGTAAGCTTTTAAGTCCAAAGCCCCTAAAATAAAAAACCCCAAACTGGGGCTTCCTTGTAACTGGTAGCGGGGGCAGGATTTGAACCTACGACCTTCGGGTTATGAGCCCGACGAGCTACCAAGCTGCTCCACCCCGCGATTAAGACCGCCAATTATAATGCTTCTGGAAAAATTAGCAATGGTTTTATTAATCAAAAGCTAAAGGAAGAGGGTTTTAAGTTGATGACCTAAATTAGGATTAAGTAATTTGTACTGCCTGACAACATAGCAGACTTAATAATACTTAAGTTATGATGCGATTAAATGACAGTTAAAAATCACCAGCTACCAGCTAAAAAAACCAGCGACAATTGATTTTAATGCGGGTCACTGTATCTTAGTAGATAGGATTTGGCAGAGTAGCTGTTCCAAAAACAGCTAGCAGAATAAATTCTATTTAAGCATAACGACACAAATACATAGCAATGGGCATCATATTCAGGGAATACGGACGGGTCGTCTGGCAGAAGAAGTGGTATTTTATCCTGGCGTTACTGTCGCTTGCGGGTGCGACTGGGCTAGATTTGCTTGCACCGACGTATTACAAAAACATCGCTAATGGACTTGCCGCACCTTATTCTGAAGCGGTCTTAGCATCGTTAAATGACAATTTAAAGCAACTCGGTCTCGTCTTTGCTGGTATTTGGGTTTCGTGGCGTTTACTTGAGCTGGCGATTGTGCCTTTGGATGGCGGCGGCGTTAATCTCCTGGAAAAACGCTGCTTTGATGTGTTGAAAAAGCAGAAAACCACTTTTTTTGAGAATAATTTTTCGGGCAGTCTAATCAAGCAGGCCAATCGTTTTTCGCGGTCTTTTGAAATCATTATGGACTGGTTTTTATTCCAGTTTTATATGAATCTGCTGGCGGTTTCCATTTCATTCAGTATTTTCTACCAGCATCAACGCCAGTTTGCATTGTACTTTCTCGCTTGGGTTGCCTTACTCATTGCCTGGAATATTGGTTTTTCAATGTGGAAAATGCGCTTTGATAAGGCCGTCGCAGAAGGTGACAGTAAAGTCGGCGGCGTTGTCTCGGATGCCATCAGCAATATTTTCATTGTGAAAACCTTTGCGTTGGAAGATAACGAACAAAACCGGGTAAATAGTGCGTCAAACGAGGTTTATCGCCGGAAAAAAATCGCTTGGCTGATGACCTTCATTTCCTTTGCCGTGCAAGGGGTGATGACGTTCGGGATGGAGTTGCTGCTGATCTATTTGATGATAGAGAAATGGAAAGCAGGGCATTTTGAGGTAGGTGAGTTTGTCTTATTCCAATCCATCATGATTATGCTGATCCAGCGCTTATGGGAATTTGGCCGCAATTTCAGGAATTTTTTTACTGCACTTGCCGATGCCTCTGAAATGGCGGAGATATTTCGCCAGGACGACCTGGAACGGGATGCTCCCAATGCCAAATCCATCCAAATAACGCAAGGAGCAATCCGATTGCACCATCTTGGTTTTACTTACAATGAAACCAATCCGCAGCAAACGCGGTTGTTTGAGAATTTTAATCTGGATATTAAAGCTGGCGAAAAAATTGCCCTGGTCGGGCAATCCGGCTCAGGTAAATCGACCTTAACCAAGCTGTTGTTCCGGTTTCTCGATCCTCAACAAGGTTACGTTACTTATGATGGAGCTGATGCCAAGTCTTTTACCTTAGAATCGTTAAGACGGCAAATTTCCATGGTTCCCCAGCAGCCCGATTTATTCCATCGTTCCGTGCGGGACAATATCGCGCTGGGCGAAGACATTTCTGATGCCGAGTTAATTGAAGTGGCAAAAAAATCATGCAGCCTGGATTTTATCAATGACTTACCGGAACAATTCGACACCATGGTGGGTGAGCGTGGAGTCAAGCTGTCTGGCGGCGAAAAGCAGCGCATTGCCATTGCTAGGGCATTCCTTGAAGACGCGCCCATCGTGGTGCTGGACGAAGCGACCAGCGCGTTAGATTCACTCACCGAACAGCAAATCCAGGTCGCCATTTTCAATCTCATCAAGGACAAGACCGCCATCGTAATTGCACACCGTCTCTCAACTATCTTGAAAATGGATCGTATCGTCGTGCTGGAATACGGCAAAATCATTGAAGAAGGCACGCATCAACAATTGCTGGATAAACAAGGGAAATACTTCGCTATGTGGCAGCACCAAAGCGGGGGGTTTTTGCTTGATTGATTTTGATCGAGACCTGCATCCGATTAAAAATAACCGTCGCGTTAGCGACACATTATTCAAATATCTACGCAACAGCTATCACAAAAATCCAGTAACTAACTGAACAAAAACCATAATTTCAACCCTCCACAATAATCTTTCCTAAAAAACAAATAATTCCCCACAAACACAATATATTGTGCTAATATTTCATAAAACCACAATATGTCGTAACAAACTAAGTTAGCCCTATTACGTTATCGCTTGTTTTACCAAGAATTTTACGTAAACAGCAAAGCTCAGGCGATATCAAAAGCATCGTCAAATCATTAGATGTACAAAACATAAGTGTCCTAACACCTTATAACGCTCACAACCGGGGAGATCATCCATGCCAGCACAACTCCATGTCATCGCCAATAATGTCACTGAAATTCCGTTTCAGGATGCTTCAATGGACATTTGGGACACCAAATACCGCCTGAAATCCAAGGACGGCGTTGCACTCGATGCAAACATTGATGAAACCTATCAACGTGTTGCCAAAGCCCTATCCGACGTGGAAAAAGGTAAAGCGCAGCAGGAACTGTGTTACAAGGATTTTTTATGGGCATTACGCCAGGGTGTTATTCCCGCAGGGCGCATTATCTCGAATGCTGGCGCACTGGAACATAAACCCGCCACTTCCACTATCAACTGTACGGTGTCCGGCACGATTGTCGATTCGATGGACGACATCTTGGGCAAAGTGCATGAGGCCGGCTTGACGCTGAAAGCGGGCTGCGGTATCGGCTACGAATTTTCCACCTTACGCCCTAAAGACGCTTATGTATCTGGGGCAGGGGCTTACACATCCGGTCCCTTATCGTTCATGGACATCTACGACAAGATGTGTTTTACCGTCTCATCTGCTGGCGGCAGGCGCGGCGCGCAAATGGCGACATTCGATATTGGGCATCCTGATGTAGTCGAATTTATCCGCGCTAAACGCGAAAATGGCCGCTTGCGCCAGTTCAACCTGTCCTTGCTCATCACCACCGAATTTATGGATGCGGTCAAGAACAACCAATCGTGGTCGTTTTCGTTTCCCGTCACCGAAAAAGAAGCCAAAGTTGACCAGCTTAATCTCACCAATAACGAACAAATTGTCTGGCGCGAATTTCCGGTGCATACAGGTTATGTGGTCAATGCAGACGGCCTGGTCGCCTGTAAAATATCAAAAACTATGCCTGCTCGTCGCTTGTGGGACATCATCATGAGTTCCACCTACGACTACGCCGAACCGGGCTTTATCCTGATCGACAAGGTCAACGAGATGAACAACAATTGGTTTTGCGAAACCATCCGCGCCACCAACCCGTGCGGCGAACAACCTTTACCGCCGTATGGTAGCTGTTTGTTAGGTTCAGTCAACCTCACCCGTTTCATCAAAAAACCATTCACGGCAGATGCCCAGTTTGATTGGGAAACCTACCGCAAAACCATCCGCATCTTTACCCGCATGTTGGACAATGTCGTCGAAATCAATGGCTTGCCGCTGCAAAAACAACGCGATGAAATTACCAGCAAACGCCGCCACGGCATGGGTTATCTGGGCTTAGGTTCAACCGTGACCATGCTGGGTATGAAATACGGCGATGATGCCTCCGTAAAATTTACTGAAGAAGTCACCAAAGTCATGGCAGTCGAAGGCTGGAAAGCCGCCTTGTCGCTCGCCAAAGAAAAAGGCGCTGCGCCGATCATGGAACAACTGTTCACCGTGACGGGTGAAATGTTGCGTAAACGTCCAGGAATGGCGGCAGATGGTTATAAGGTCGGCGACCAGGTGGCAGGAAAAATCCTCCACGCCAAATACAGCCGCTACATGCAGCAAGTGGCGAAAATCGAGCCGGAACTGGTTGCCGAACTGATGGAAACCGGTGCGCGCTTCACCCACCACAGTTCCATTGCGCCCACGGGCACGATTTCCCTGTCGCTCGCCAACAACGCCAGCAACGGCATCGAACCCAGCTTTGCCCACCATTATTCGCGCAACGTCATCCGTGCGGGAAAAAAATCCAAAGAAAAAATCGATGTTTTCTCCTTTGAATTACTGGCTTACCGCGAACTGGTCAACCACAACGCCATGCCTTACAGCGACAAACCGGAACAGCAACTGCCGGACTGCTTTATTTCCGCCGAAGATGTTACACCTAAGCAGCATGTGGACATCCAGGCTGCCGCGCAGATTTGGATCGATTCCTCCATCTCCAAAACTGCCAACGTGCCGACTGATTACCCGTATGAAGATTTCAAATCCATCTACGAATACGCCTACGACAAAGGTTTAAAAGGCTGCACCACCTTCCGCTTCAACCCCGAAGTGTTCCAGGGCGTACTGGTTAAGGATAAGGATTTAGAAAACACCACCTACCAGTTCACTCTGGAAGATGGCAGCATCGTCGAGTTTAAGGGCAATGAAGAGATTGAATACGATGGGGAAATCCATAGTGCGGCGAATCTTTTTGATGCGCTGAAAGAGGGTTATTACGGGAAGTTTTGAGTTGTTGTTTTATATATGTTGGGGTTCGTAAACTCAACGGTACTTTGGAATAAATATGAGTGTAATTGATAAGATAGATAAAAAAAATTCGGACGATGTTAAAGTGACTTTTCTTAATATCATGAATAAATATCTGAATCCTGCATTTGGATCAATGTCAAAAAGAGATTTTGATATTTTTCTATTTATGGAGTTACAAAAATTGGGCGTGATTGAAACAAACCCAAATATTTATAATCTAGTGTCAGAACTTAAAGTAACTCGATCTAAAGCAAGAAGTTTACTTTATGAAGCAAAATTAAGGATTTCTTCCGAAAATGACCTTAATGAAGAACTTAAAAATTTATTGCAAAATCCAGTTTTCCTAAAAGACAATGACAAAATTGGTATTGAAATAGATAATCCTTATTTAATTGATTTTCTTCGGTTTAAATTAAAAAATCTTAATTACATAACTGATGGTTCGTTTTCTCCAGAACTTGTTAAGTTATCTGTTGATGCTTATTTATCGGTTTTTGAAACATATCTTTCAGATAGCGATAAAAGTAAGGTAGTTGATAGCTTAGTTAAATTAGGGGCAAAAGGAGACAACAGCTTCAAGGGGGTAATGAAAGCAGCCCTAAAAAAACTGGGAACAAAAGTTGCTGATAATGCGGGTGGAGAAGTAGCCGAATCTGTGTCTGATTATTTAGGGCCATTGCTAAATGGTGGGATCGATGAAGTAAAAGACAAAATTAAGACCCTATTGGACTGAACTGCAACAATCAAGAACGCGATCAATGCGCCTCGTTCCTTGGCAGATCCTGCTTAAAGCGCATCTTACGAGTTAAGTTCAAATTATCCGAGAGAGATATGAAACCAGAATTGTCGATTGAAATATTACAAGAAGAAGCGGCAAAATTTGCAGAAATTGAGACAACTTACGATGAGCCGTCTCTCTATGGCATTACTGACGGGAAAGCAGTAGGCACCTATCTTGAACACAAATTTACTACATTTCTGGCGGGTGCATATAATTATAGGCAAGGCAATTCAGCTACGGGCATTGATATTCCTGGTCTTGGGGTAGATATAAAAGTAACCAGTGTTAAACAACCTCAGTCATCATGTCCTTTTAAGTCGGCATCCCAGAAAGTTTTTGGCCTGGACTATCACTTATTGGTATTTGTTTACGATAAGTATGATGACCATGAAAATAAGACAGCAAGATTAAATATGCAACACACAATTTTTGTTGATAAGCAACGTACCGCTGATTTTCAAACAACAAAAGGGTTGTTGGAAATTCTTGATAGAGATGGGAATCTCGACGATATCATCGCCTTCATTGCCGAGAGAAATCTTCCTGTTGATGAAATAGGCGCATATCAGCTGGCCGAGAAAATTATACAAACGCCGCCTTTGCAAGGCTACCTAACAATTTCAAATGCCCTCCAATGGCGGCTTCAATATGGCCGAGTTATCCAAATGGCTGGAGAAATTACTGGCATATTCAGAGTTCGCTAACATGGCAATCAAATCTATTGACAAGTGGCAATACGGTGACTTTCAAACACCTGATATATTGGCTCATGCCGTAATAAAAACTCTTAAGCAAAATCATAAGCTTACACCATCAGTTATTATTGAGCCAAGCTGTGGTAAAGGTGCGTTTATTAGAGCATCCATAGATGGGTTTGATGGTGCAAAAGTATTAGGTTTTGATATAAATGATAGTTATATCAGTGAAGCCAAATTATCTTTGATCAAGCACCGTGATACAAACCAAGTATTTCTTGAAACAGCAGATTTTTTTGCTGTAGATTGGGAAACAATAATTTCTGATCAATCTGGATTTGTTCTTGTCATTGGAAATCCACCGTGGGTTACAAGTAGTGAACTTAGCGTCCTCAATAGCGAAAATACTCCAGACAAATCAAATTTTCAAAATCGTCGAGGTATTGAGGCTATCACAGGCTCAGGAAACTTTGATATTTCAGAGTGGATGTTATTGCGTCATGTTGATTGGCTTTCAAAAAGAAAAGGCGCAATAGCAGTTTTATGCAAGTATGCTGTTGCGCGTAAAGTGATGCGCCAAATAATGAGTAGTTATAAACCATTATACTTTGGTCATATTTATCCGATTGACGCGAAAGCATACTTTAATGCTTCTGTAGAAGCGTGCCTTTTTGTGTTAATTACAGGTAGTGGAAATGCTGATTGCGATATTTACAAAGGATTAGATTCAAAAATACCTTCCCGTGTTATAGGAGCAAGAGCTGGCTTTATCGTAAATGATATAGTGGCGTACGAACAATCGAAACATTTGTCAGGACAAGATCATAAATATATTTGGCGCTCAGGTATCAAACATGATTGCTCTAAGGTTATGGAATTAGAGCGGATTGATAATGGATTCAAAAACGGTCTTGGTGAGTGTGTTGATCTTGAAGATGTTTACATATATCCGCTATTAAAAAGCTCAGATATTGGAAATGGAAGAACTGATTTTTATCGAAAAGTAGTTTTAATCACTCAAAAATCTGTCGGAGAGGACACATCCGTTATTCAGACAATAGCACCAAAAACATGGAAATACCTTTGTGAGCACAAAGAGTTTCTAAAAAATAGGCAAAGCTCTATTTATAAAAATAAGCCGCTATACTCGATTTTTGGTGTAGGGGGCTATACATTTAAAAAATGGAAAATTGCCATATCTGCTCTTTATAAGAAATTAAATTTTAATCTTATTGGTCCGCTAGATGGGCAAATAGTAGTATTTGATGACACTGTTAATTTTTTATCTTTTGACAAGGAAGATGAAGCAAGATTTGTTTTTTCATTGCTTACGTCAACTTCATCATTGAAGTTTCTTAATGCAATAATTTTTTGGGATGAAAAAAGACCAATTACGATAGATATTTTAAGGCGTTTATCATTAAAGGCTGTTGCAGAAGAGCTTGGATTGAAAGATACATATTTATATTGGGCAAATTCAAATCAGCTTTCTGAAAATGGTCAGTTAGCACTTGAAATAGCGGAAGTTAGATCGCATTACAAAACCAAGGTTAACGCGTAACACATAAAAGCTGTACGGTGATACATAAAATGCAGTAGCCATGTCCACCCCATTCCCGTTATGCCGCGCCGAGCACTGGCGGTTTTATAGGGATTATCCCGAAGGGGTGCGGCAGGGATGCCGCACTTTGCTGGAGGAGCAGGAGTCCCTTCCAGCAAACCTCGATAAAATCGACGGCGCGCAGGAAGCAAGCGGTATCGGGCGGATTTCTTTTGGATACTTTTCTTTGACGGAAAATTGCTCCTGCATTTTCCGCATTCGCCACATCCATGTGGCTTTCCGAGCAAAGAAAAGTATCTCGTCCGTGGGTACGAGAACCCATATTCAAACAACCGTCGCGTTAGCGACACCTTATATATCCCTCACCCTAACCCTCTCCCACAGGAGGAGAGGGAACAAGATGGGATTCACGACGAACGGTAAAATATAAACAAATAAGCATTTACACATACATAAGCATTCCAAAAGGAGACAAACCAATGCCCCATAAACTAGACAAAAAAATCATCAGCTACAAAGTCTTGACCGAAGACGACAAAAAAGTGGCTGAAACTCAGGCTGAATATGTTGCTAAAGCCATTGATCGGGAAAGCATGCACGAAAACCTCTCGCGCCCAGAAATCTTGTACGGCTCGACGTACAAGATCAAAACGCCGCAATCGGAACATGCTTTGTATATTACCATCAACGACATGATCCTGAATGCGGACACGGAACACGAGGAACGCCGACCTTATGAGGTGTTCATCAATTCCAAGAACATGGAACACTTCCAGTGGGTGCTGGCGTTGACGCGGGTTATCTCGGCGGTGTTTCGTAAAGGCGGCGACGCTTGTTTCCTGGTGGAAGAATTGAAAGCAGTGTTCGATCCCAAAGGCGGTTATTTTAAGAAAGGCGGTGTGTTTATGCCATCACTGGTAGCCGAAATCGGCTGCGCGATTGAATCGCACATGAAACGCATCGGCATGTTGAAAGACCGGGATCTGGGCGATCATCATAAGAAATTCCTGGATGCCAAACGCAAGGAATTTGAAGCCATGCACACGGATTCTGCCGAAATCGACGAAGACGGGGCTTTTCCGGCGAAGGCTCTTTTGTGCGGCAAATGCCAGACCAAAGCCGTTGTGTTGATGGATGGCTGTATGACGTGCCTGAATTGCGGCGAGAGTAAGTGTGGTTGATGGGTAGTTGGTATCGTCTTGCAGACCTTGCCAAAAACCCTGATTGAGTCCTTCGACAGGCTCTCGGCAACTGCTGAAGTACAGGACGTACTGAATGCAGCAAACGCAGGAGCAGTTTGTCGTCCATGCGTTGCCCTACCTCCTGCATAAACCACAGGGATGTGGTGAATGCAGATATTGCAGGAGCAATATATCTGTCCATGCAGTCGAGGACGAACGGAAACTTGTTTTAAGCGTGGTTCAGGGCTTGGTTTGGAACTCACCCACACAAATAACGCTTGTTAAGCATAAAAACCTAAGAACCCTAAGCCATGCGACTTGATTTTTCTTTACACCAAATTTTGGTGGTTGCCGTGCTGTTTGTGTGGGCGGGATTTGTCCGTACTGGTTTAGGGTTTGGTGGCGCGGCATTGGGTTTGCCGTTGCTGCTGTTCGTCCATAATGATCCGCGTTTATGGTTGCCGATTATCAGTGTGCATCTGTTGTTTTTTTCCGGCTTGACCCTGCGTACTCGATTGCACAATGTTGATTGGCGGTATCTGCGGCGATCTTCGGTTTATATTATCCCACCCGCTATTATTGGCGTGTTCGGGTTGTTGAACCTGCCTGTGTTATGGCTGAATTTTTTTATCTATACGATCACCCTGTTTTACGGATTCATGTGGTTACTCAATCGTAACATTGAAAGCCAAGGCAATTGGGTCGATAAATTGCTGTTGGTCATTGGCGGTTATGTCGCGGGTACATCCCTGACTGGCGCACCGTTGATGGTGGCGGTGTATATGCGTAACGTCAGCAAGGATCAATTGCGTGACACCTTGTTTGTGTTGTGGTTTATCCTAGTCAGCATCAAAATGACGACCTTCATTGCCTTTTCGGTCGATTTGCACTTTTTGGCGGCGTTATCGCTATTGCCAATTGCCGCTGTTGGTCATGTGCTGGGCTTAAAAGCGCATCACGCCATCATGCGTAATGATTTGTTGTTTAAACGCTGGATTGGAGGTGGGTTGGTTATTGTCAGCGGCCTGGGCTTGTGGGGCATTAGGCAAGGGATTTCTGAAGTCGTTGTGGCTGGTTTGCTTGCATTCGATGTAAAGTTCCCATAACGTAAGCAAAAATCAGGGTTTACAGGAATCTCCCTCAGGATATACTGCAAACTTTGTTGGATTAATTCAGTAACTCACTTTTGTATGAATATGAATAAAACTTTAATGACGCTAGTGTCGATTGCTGCCATTTTACTTTTGTTGTGCGGTGGTTTTTTTACGATGGGCGGACTTGTCAATAGCAGCTCTACGGTTCCAACCGGTTTGTATTGGAAAGTCGATGAACCGCTAACCATCGGAAAGATTGTGGTTTTTTGTCCGCCAAATAAGCCGGAATTTCAGGCGGCGCGAGATAGTGGGGCTATCAAACCCGGAAGTTGCCCAGATAATTTCGACAATATGATGCTAAAAGTAGCTGCAAAATATAAAAACAAAGTGACGATCAATGATAGCGGCGTGACGGTTAACGATGTTTTATATCTCCAAAGCAAACCGCTGGTAGAAGACAGGGAAGGGCGAATTATGCCAGCTTTGAAGTTGGATCATTATGAATTAAAAGAAAATGAAGTATTGTTAATGTCTGATTCCAACGATGATCCGTTTGATGGTCGCTATTTTGGGGTGATTGATGCGGGTCAAATTGATTCTGTTATCAGCCCGTTTATGCAGTAATGAATCGTTAAATAAGACCTTGTTCACAGTTTCACAAGCTTAAAATTTGTAGATATAGCTACCACAAACTAAACTAGTGTCAGCCTGTTATTGTTTTTGAAGTCGAATAGCAAATACAGTATTTTTTATCACAAATTTATCACAAACTAAGGCGTTAACTTAATGAGTTCACACGCGTTTAATCTGTCAAAGCCATTCCCACCCTGTCCATCTCCCAGCGATTTGCCATTACCGTTTGCCATTGATGAAATGGATTTTTCGGGATGGCTGTCCACTGTTACTAAAATGGACGATATGGCAAAATGTCAGCAGATTTTACAGGTGTTACAAACCCTGAATAACGCTTATCCACCTGAACGACAACTCATTCCTGGCAGGACACGATTGTTTTTTCTGGAAAAAATGGCTTCAGTACTCACGTCGGCTACGGTAATGTTGACCGTTTTTCCCAATATTTCCGATTCGACCTCCGAATCAACGGTCGATGAATCGGCGAGAAGTGAAATTTCGGTCTGGAGCAGTCTGGAATTGGGCAATGCTTATTCCCTATTAAGCCAGGAAGATTGGTTTAAGGAAGACCTATACTATTCTCTACAAGAGAAATCGTTGATTTTGTGTAACGGCATCCAGGCGATGAGCAGGGGCTTGTTATATATTTTCCAAACCTATACCAAACCGTATGTTTATTTTTGGCATAAATGCTTTCAATTTTATCGACTTGCCCAACTTTATCGACTAACCGAGAGTGAATTCAACCCCGATGCAAAAGCGATTGAAAACGCCTTTAAACGCGTACTGGTGTTTGCACTAAGCAATACCAATCAGTTTTCACCTCAGGAAATGCGTACTATTCATGACTTATTAGGGCATTACGCGCCGTATACCAGTCTCTTAAAGGCCGTGCCAAAGAAAAAATTCAAAGGCATACCCTCAATTCACCTGAAAGGTAACGGAGCGCCAGGCATTTCTGATGATGATTCGGATATTCAAGATCCAGACCGTTTATATATCGCCACCGTTGCCGTCGCCAGTAAAATTCTCGAAGCAACTTACGATAAACGTGCGCGTCACATGCCTACAGATCGCCTGATGATGTTGCGTTTGGCGAAAACCTTAACCCTTAGCGAACAAAGAAAAGATCCCAGGGAACCCGCCCAAGGTTATCCATTTGGTACGATGGGTTTTAATAATATTGTCGAGTTGTTACGTGGCAAGGAAATCGAAAAACAGAATTTTCTTGCAGAAACTGGATCGTTCGATCCGAGCCGCCCAGGCGAATTACGTGACCTGAATTTTGACATTGCCCCGACCGATGGAAAACAGCTTGATCCAGAATCGGCTAGTACTCCTGGCACTTTACCCAGCAAGGTAACGCCACTCGCCTTCCAAGTCATTGAGTTTACAGATCCCTCTGAAATATGGAAAACCAGTCAGCAACCCTATTATGAAACCAATATGCGCTTGGTGGATAAAAGTGCAAAAGGTTACGGATTATTATGGACGGACGACCATATAAGACCCAAAGTGGGCAGCATAATCGGAGTGATGCACAAAACCTTGTCCATCGGTTTGATTCGATGGCTGGCACAGTCCAAAGAAACCGGCATGTTTATGGGGGTGGAATTGTTGGGAGATAGCGCCACCGTGGTTAAAGTTTCCAATCCGGGCTATCCAGATATTGAGGTCACTGCCATCTATTTGCCAGGTGGAGAAGCAGCTAAACAACCCAGTAGTTTAATCTTCATGAATAAAAGCTTTCAGCCTAGCGAATTTATTTTTATCCACAAAAATCATCGAAACGTTCGCTACCGCTTAACTAAACAGCTACACCTGACCTCATTTATCAACCATGTTGAAGTGGTTCGTTCGCATTAATCGATTGAATATGATCAAGAATATTTTTTAGCACCGACTTTTTCCAGTCCTGCAAACAGCCCGAACGCAATATGTGAAAGACCTGTGTACAGAAAAAATATCGGAAGATTATTATCGATGGGAACACTGTTGATTTTGCCATAAAATTCCAACGAACCCAACATCATAATCAGAAAATAACCCACAAAACCCATCATCTTAGGCTGGTTAGTAACCAGGCAATACAAGCAAATCACCACTTCTGTCATCGCGAGATAAAGTAACGCCATGCGTAAATTGTTGTGCATGATGCCAAACAGCTCTTCATTGAATTCAAAAATACTGTAGTGTTCTGTTAACGCGGTAAACCCGCCATAAACCAGAACGAGGACAGAAATATAAAAATTGGCATCAGTAAAAAACTTAGCCACCTTCATTGCTCTTTCATTCAGTGAATTCATTTAGTGTGTGCCGATAAAAAAAGCACCTCCCACACGAGTTGAGAGGGCTATAGAGGAGGATATTAGAACAAAAGGCTTTACAAAAACCTTTTACCTCATTTGTTATCTGATAATTGACGTGTTTGCTCCGAATATCAAGCAATCAGATAATTAAATAAGATAAAATCTTGTTGATTAACTTACTGCTCAACCCTCGTATTGTCAAATTATATTTGTACAATACATGAACAACAACGTCAGTTTAGACAACGCTTTTATAACGGGCTTTTGCTAATTGGCTTTCATGAGCATGATCGACCATAGGTGCAGGGTAAGTCGTACCCGAATGTTTACTGTGCCACTTATGGATAATTGCTGCTGGAATTCCATTAAGTTCCGGTATCCAGCGATAGATATACTGGCAATCCAAGTCAAATTTCTGCTGTTGCAACCAGGGATTGAATATCCTGAAATACGGCTGGGCATCACAGCCTGTCGAAGCTACCCATTGCCAGTTGCCATTATTCACGGCAGGATCGTAATCAACCAGGTGTTGGGCAAAATACCGTTCACCCCAGCGCCAACTGATGTGCAGATCTTTGACCAGGAATGAGGCGACGATCATTCTTACGCGGTTGTGCATAAACCCAGTTGCATTCAGCTCTCGCATACCGGCATCGACTATCGGAAAGCCTGTATTGCCCTCGCTCCAGCGTTGAAAGTAGTCTCGATTGTTATCCCAAATCAAGTGGTCATATTGCGAGTGGAACGCTTTGCCAAAAACATGCGGGTAGTGAAAGGCGATATGAGTGAAAAAATCTCGCCAATACAATTGCCGTAATAACGGATGTTCAGCACCTAATTGCTGAACAATTGCGTAATAGACTTCCCGCACTGAACACGTACCAAACTTTAAATGCGCGGATAAGTGACTGGTCGCATCTAAAAACGGGTAATCACGTTGTATTTGGTAATCGGCTTGTTTAGTAAGTTGTCCAAGTATGGTAAGTGCTTGTATGCGTCCTCCTGGAGAACTGTTTACGATGTTTTCAGTTTGCGGGAAAATCGATTTACCAATATCCGAATCGCCATCGAGCTTTATAAACCTTGGCTTTTCCAGTGCATTAGGAAGAGGGACGGGGAATTGACGGGCATTGTTATAGAAAGCTGTAAATACCTTATAAGGTGTGCGATCACTTTTAAGTGCTTGTTCTGGCTCAGTCAGTAAACAATCGGGGAGGGAATGGAAGTCAATGCGTAAGTCCTCACAGACCTGCGCCAATTCGACATCACGAGTCCGGCTGAACGGTGTGTAATCCCGATTAACAAACACGGCCTGGATGGAATGTTGTAGAAATACCTGCTTTATCACATCAGCAGGTAGTTCATTATAAAGCGCAAGCTCGGAGTCGATGGCTTGAAACGCCTGTTGCAGATCAGCCAGAGACTGCATCATAAATTGCAACGCAGGCTGGCTTTGGTAAGGATGCTTTTTTATCTGTCTGGGATCAAAGATAAAGCAGGGCAAGACCTGATCTGAAGCACTTATTGCTAGATTGAGTGCGGAGTTATCTTGAATTCTTAGATCACGACGGAAGATGAATAACGAGGTTCTGTATTGGCAACTAACCATTGTTGTTGAACAATCAGCCGCTTAAGCGAACTATTTTTCTAAAAAATGTAATTTTCTTAGCTGTAATCTGAATTTTTCCATGCGTTTGCGATTAACACCAAAATCGCTGTGTCCTATTCGTGATGCAGAACGAATGTGGATCAATCCTGCATCCGCATCAAGTATTGCATCTATGTCATCCACAAAATGCAATACCAGACTGTTAGCTTCAGCATGAAGCGTATCTTCTGTTTCGTGGGTAATTATCATCCGGTCATGCGCCATAATCATCCTTTTTAGCTCTGCCCAAGCAAGTTTAGGATCACCGGAAATTTTAAATGGCAAAATGTAATGCGGTTTGTCTGAGGCTTGGCTGGAGACACAGTTCGGTGTATCGAGACAGGGCGGCAATTTCTTTTTAGTAGCTGTGTCAGCGTATGTTGTCATGCTAATCGTCATAATGATAAAAAACAGGCTAAATTTCATAGGAAGGTGTATCACGGCTGATTGATTGGAAATCTATTGACGGTTTTTTGATTTATTTCAACGGTAAATCAATTGCTTATAATTATTTATATATTTCAGTATCGGCGATTACTTTTACTAAAGCAACACCGCTCAAGTTAATGATATAAACCACCAATTTGCCATAAATACCAGTAAGGTCAAACCTTTAGTGTAAATTTTCTTGTTATTTGGGCATTCGATGGTAGATTTTAACCTGACAGTTAGCTAAATCATAATGATGAAAAAAATTCCAGTCGGTATCAGCAGTTGTTTACTTGGTCAGCCCGTTCGTTACGATGGCGGCCATAAACGTGATTCGTATATTGCCGGTACCTTAGCGCAATATTTTGATTTTCTGCCCTTTTGCCCAGAAGTGGCTATTGGTATGGGTACGCCACGACCGACGATCCAATTAGTCAAAATAGATAAGGAAATACGCAGTTTAGGTGTAAAAAATCCTGATTGGGATGTCACCGCACCATTGCGTGCTTATGCCAATCAGCAAAAGTCGGTACATGCTGATTTGTGTGGCTATATCTTAAAAAAAGATTCCCCCAGTTGCGGCATGGAGCGCGTTAAAGTTTACATGAATGGTCAACCGCAAAAGCTGGGTGTGGGTATTTATGCCGAAGCGATGATACGTAATAACCCGCTTTTACCGGTTGAAGAAGAAGGACGGCTCGGCGATCCTAGGTTGCGTGAAAACTTTATCCAACGGGTTTATGTGCTGCATCGGTGGCAGCAGCTTATGGCGGAAGGATTGACGGCTAGCAGCTTGACCCGCTTTCATGCGCGGCACAAGCTCATTATTATGAGCCACGAAAATTATGCCGACTTAGGGCAATTATTAGCGACAGTGAGCAAAGCCAATATCAATGAAGTCGCAAACCGCTATATTGCTCAGTTGATGACAGCATTAAAAAAGGTCGCCAGCCGGAAAAGCCATGTCAATGTGCTACAGCATATTCAAGGCTATTTAAAAAAAGAACTGGATGCAGAAGATAAAGCCGAACTTTGCGAAGTCATCGAGCGTTACAGGCAAGGTGAAGTGCCGCTTATCGTGCCATTGACCTTGCTAAAACACCATTTCAGGAAAAATCCTGATCCTTACATAGAAGATTCTTACTATATGTCGCCTTATCCGCAAGAATTACAGCTCATTAACGGAATATAAGCAATGGCAAAGATACTGATAGTGGGTTGTGGCGCAATAGGTTATGAGTTAGCCAACACCTTGGTGGAGGCGGGGCATGATGTGACTGGGCTAAAACGTAACCCGCCGCTTGCAAACCAGGAAAAGTTTACGTTTGTGCGAGCAGACATTACCTCGGTTGCAGATTTAGATGCGCTAGATATGGACTTTGAACACATTTTCTTTATCGTTTCCGCCGATAGCCGTAACGAAAACAGCTATCACGACATCTACGAAACCGGTATCGACAACTTACTTAACCGATTAGCACAAACCGGTTCAAAAGCACCATTGATATTTGTGTCATCTACCAGTGTTTATGGTCAGAACCAGGGTGAATGGGTTGATGAAGACTCAGTTACTGCGCCGACTAAAAACACCAGCCTTAAAATCGTCAATGCAGAACGCAAACTAATGGCACACAATCGCGCTAATGTTGTCGTGCGCTTCTCGGGCATTTATGGTCCAGGTCGTGAATATCTACTTAGAACGGCGAAACAAACGCCGTCAATACAGCAAAATCCAAGCTATTTCACTAATCGAATTCATCAGCGTGATTGTGTAGGCGTATTGGCATTCTTGCTAGAGCAACGTATTGCAGGCGTAAGTCTGGAGCAGTGTTATTTAGCCAGTGATGACGATCCTACGTCGTTATGGGAGGTGATGACATGGATGACGGAAAAGCTGCATTGCAATCCACCCATCGCCAAAATAACCGAAAATAATGCCGACATGAATAAGCGTTGCCGTAATGACCGACTTAAAAAACTGGGCTACAACTTCATCTATACAGATTACAAAACCGGCTATTTGGTGTTAATTCAGTCGGGTAAATAAATTGAATGTCTGTCTGTCAAGCTATTGTCATACCAGTAACGTTGATAAAATCAGCCGAGCAACTGCCGCAACAGACGGATTTCTCATTTGACAGCCTTGTAAACAGCCTTATACTAATTGAGAACGATTACTAAATAAAGAGTTGCACATTTGTCCATGTTTTGTAAAACTCATGGTAGAATCTGTACCAATGGCCTTTGTGCTTACTAAATACGACCAGTGTCTAAACTATGGATAATTCAGCACAATATTTAATTAGCACGGTATCTAAAAGATCAGGCGTTAAATCTGACTTGGTTAGGGCGTGGGAACGCCGCTATCAAGCGGTCAAGCCTACGCGTACTGAAGGTGGTCATCGCGTTTATACCGATTTGGATATCGCCCGTCTTAAACTGCTAAACCAAGCAACAAATGATGGACATAGCATCAGCCAAATAGCACAGCTTTCCCTGGACGACCTAAAAACCCTGCTGAAGAAGGAAAGTGAAGCAATAGTACAGGTGATAGAGCAGTCCGTGCCAGTTAACGGCAACAGGCTACATATTGCCGAAGACTACATACAAAAATGTTATGCCGCAGTGTTGGCTTTTGATGCTCATGCGTTAGAGTCGCATTTCGAAAATGCCATCGTAGAGCTTGGTACAGAAGTCTTTATTGAGAGATTACTAAACCCATTGCTAACGCTCATTGGTGACCGATGGCGGTCTGGTGAACTTAGACCAGTCCATGAACACATGGCATCGTCTATCGTGCGCTCGCTAACCTATATTTTGCGAAACAACAATCCGTGTTCGCCTAATGCACCAAGAATGATAGTTTGTACGCCTATCAATCAGTTACATGAGCTAGGTGCGTTGCTTGCGGGCATTATCGCGGAACTTAAAGGCTGGAAAGTGACTTATCTAGGTGCAAACCTACCAGCAGAAGAAATTGCGGCGGCGGTTAAATTTACTAATGCGTCGGCAGTCACTATCAGCATTAGTTTTAAGACCGACGATCATGTGATTTCAAAAGAATTAAGACGATTAAGGAAGTTGTTAGGTAAAGATGTTGCGTTAATCGTGGGCGGAAGAGCAGCTATACATTACGAAGCTGTTTTAGATGAAGTTGGCGTATTAAAAATTAAAAACTACGAACATTTCAGGCAAATACTTCAGGATTTAGCTGATCAAAATCCTAACTTGTCTTCTGATCGAGTTCTGCAAAGCTAACCAAGCTGACAACTTGATAAAGCGTATCAAGTTACCTATGCCAAGTTCTTAGTTCACCTGTGTCTAGGTGGACAAAGTTTGACTGCGGATAAAAACCAATACCACCGTTTTGTACCATAAGAGCTGCTTTCCTGATTGTATTAGCACTCATACCTTCCATTCTAATATCGACTGCCCGACCTTCCATGTGCAAGCTTTGTCTAGCAACACCACGACTGTGCCTACGTAAACTGGCATTGGTTTCAGGTGAACGATATGCAGAAACAATATGAAAAGGCTTGTTTACGCCCAATAACAATTTGACATCGTACAATTGATCCAATAAAGCCGGATCAATGGAATGCACCGCACCGTTATGGTAGTCCCGCATGAAATAGCTGATTTCGTCCAAAGCACCGTGAATATAACGCCCTTGCTCATAATAAGTAAGGGTTAAGTTTTCGCCGGTATGGTGATGTGCTAAAGAGAGGTTTTTGTGTGCGGTAAAGCCTGAAAAAGCCGCCTGAACGATGTTAGGTGATCCCATCGCCAGTAAAGAACCACAAGCTAAACGCTTCAGGAAACGCCTTCTTGACACCTTATTTGTACCGTCAGCAACGGCAGTTTCTTCCAATGTAGGCGAATTCATAATGCCATGCTTCCCAATCGTACTAATTTAACAAAGGGCGATTGTGATGGTCATTTCTTAAATGTTCCTTAAATAAGCATACAAAAGTGCGAATTCAGTGGGAAGTTTGACTGTTGATCTGAACAAGTCACTGCTGTTGGACAGATTCCTTAGTCCTTAACTATCAAGCTAATGCAGGGAACAGTCCTTTTAATCCACCTGCAATAAACTCCACCGCAAGTGCCAATAAAATCAAACCCATTAGCCGGATCACAACATTGATTCCGGTCTGGCTCAAGCGTTGAGTCAACCACGGCGTAGCTCTTAATACGCACCATAAAATAACAGCTACGGCAAAAATATCTGCGCTAATCATCAAGTAATGGTTAACACCGTTGCCTTTTTGGGCATAAAGTATCACTGTACTGATGGCACCTGGTCCTGCTAATAAAGGAATTGATAAAGGCACCACAGCATTTTGCTTATCTTCTTCTTTGGCTTCTTCTTTATTGCGTACGGTTTCGCTGATTTTGCCCTGCAACATTGAAAACGACATCAACATCAGCAGGATTCCGCCACCCACCCGAAACGAGTTGATACTGATGCCAAAGAAAACCAGAACCTCTTGACCGGCGTATAGTGCGATAAGCAATACTGTAGTTACAGTCAGTACCACAGTTCTAGCTATCACTTTAAGTTCAGATGCGTCATCTCGCGCTGTCATAGAGACGATAACAGGCATCGCTACCAACGGATCGACAACGGCCAGCAAAGCAATAAATATTTTTAGATAATCGGTGTATTCAAGCATAATTGCATCGTGTTGTGTTCTGGATTGAGCGCAAGAAAATCTTGAACACATTGATGTTATTCAAGGTTTTATATGTTACTACAGTAACAAAATCAATGCTTTATCATTCATTTTAAGCTTATTGAAAGACGTAAGCAGTGCTTCCTTAAGTATCATGCCCGAAGCAGATAACGCAATAGTGAAAATGTAACACATTCAGGCGCAACTTAACGTAGATAAGCAATTGACGACCATCAACTTTCTTTTATGACCGACAAGCTAACACACAAACCTTTGCTAGGCTGGCGCGAATGGGTAGCATTACCTGAGTTTGGCATCGCTCAGATTAAAGCTAAAATTGATACTGGCGCACGTTCGTCCGCCTTACATGCAGTAACTATCGAACCTTACCTAAAAAACGGTGAAAACTGGTTGATGTTTACTGTGCAACCCATCCAAAAACGCGGTGATCTTCTGGTAGAATGCCACGCGCCCATCAAAGACCACCGTGCAGTTTCCGATTCTGGCGGACATAAGCAACGCCGTTACGTCATAGAAACCCAGCTACTGTTTGGTCAGCAACTTATTCAAGCTGAAATAACACTGACTAACCGCGATTCCATGCGTTTTCGTATGTTATTAGGTAGAACTGCAATGAATAAGCACTTCATTATCGACCCGAATGCCTCTTATTTACTGGGAAAACCTGATGCGCTCAGTTACAGCACATTATTAACAAGCAGCACGGATGAAACCTAGTGCAATTTGGAAAAATAGGGGTGTCGCCATAGTGTGCTTATGAAAGCATGAACGTATTCAAGCTTCCCAAAAATTGACGACACCAGCACGATTAGAAACAAACGTTATAAAATCCTCCCGCCCTTTGGTAAGGGCTAGGCGAGTGGAATGCTCTGGAGTCAGATGATTTAAAATACTTTCATAATTCCGCCTAGCACTTGGTAGTCGTAAGGCTGAGGATTAGTGACGGGGACTTCTACAGCACCCAGCAGATACCAGTTCTGCCCAAGATGGGTACGAAAACCGGGTGTTAATGATACAAAAGTACCGCTGTTTTGAGAGCGATTGTCAATTGCTTGGCTAACGTTGGTCGATAGATACCAGACCATATCGCCAAACGGCGTGAAATCATGTGGGGTGAAGTAATAGCCCACCGCCAAATTAGCATCAAACGTGGTTCGCGCACCCGACTTGGAAATATCACCACTGTACGGAATGGTAAAGCCTGCACCACCGCGCACCACCAAGCCCTTCCATGCGTTAGTCCAGAACTGATATTGCGGGGTTATAGCTGCCACATTGTTACCGTTAAAGCTGTTTCCGGTAGGTGTACGAAAGGTCACGTTAAAAGACTGAGTTACATCTTTAGATTCGGAAAGAATCACCCGAGGTGTGATCCTAAAGTCACCGAAATTCGTCTGCGAATCAATTCCTGGGCCACCGCCATTCGAGACCATCGGAATATCAGTTTGAATCTCGAAGCGTTGATTAAGTGGCGTATAGTTAATCAGGTTTCCGGTATACCCATCGCCGCTAAGTCCATGCTGCCAACCGAAAACTGCGATGCCTAAGCGGTAGAAAACACCATCATAAGCGTTTAACCAACCTTGACGTGGTGCGCCTCCACTGCCGTTAGGTGGGCTTGCCCACGGTTTATCCCAGCCTTCGCTGAACAAGTTGCTGTAGGAAAGATCTTGCCACTTCGAGGGATCAGAATAAACATCTCCTGTTACCGACTCGACGACGGCTTCTGAAAAGCTGTAGGCTTGTTCAGTTTGAACAGGTATCGCCTGCGCTTCGAGCGTGTCTTGCGCACAAACTTCCCCATTGACTACGAATAGAGCGAGCAGGCACAAAACCGTGGAAAAATTGTGTTGTGTAGTTTTTATTATTTGTTCTTTTATCATGACTTCTCCCCCCCTGCGTCAGAATAGTTGTCGTCTCAAATTTTTAAAGAAAATAAAATTTGAGCTTAGAGATGAAAACGTATACAAGGTATTCTGAAGACTTTAAAGAGCAAGCGCTGGCAAAGGTTTACAACCGTGGAAATGATCAATCGATCCAGGATGTCGCGAACGACTTGAACATCTGTTTACAAACTTTAAAAACATGGATGAAAAAAACCCAATTGGATATCCCCCGTGGCCAACAATCGAAATCGATGCGTCCTCAGGATTGGCGTCCTGAAGAACGCCTGGCAGCGTTACAGAAATCTTATGGCTTGGTCGGTGAGGACCTGAATGCCTGGTGCCGTGGACAAGGGCTATTTGTCCATCAACTGGAACAGTGGAAAGCTGGTTTCTGTAGCCAGGGGATCGTATCTGAAAAACGTGAAGTTCATACCCTTAAAGCGGAAATTCATGCCCTGGAACGTGAATTGTTACGCAAAGACAAAGCCTTGGCAGAGGCCGCCGCCCTGTTGGTCCTGCAAAAAAAGTTCCGGGCGCTCTTGGGGGGAGAGGTCGAATGACTGCCTACGAAGAGCGCAAGCCTGTGAAGTGCTGGGCTTAAGCGAACGCACCTTGCAACGCTGGCAGGCGGGTGAGGCTGTCCAGTGCGACCGACGCCCCTTACGCGACTACCAGCCGCCGCACAAGCTCACAGGAATTGAGCGGGCCAAGGTGTTGGCGGTCGCTAATTCAGGCGAGTTTGGACATCTGCCGCCGAGCCAGATCGTACCTCGGCTGGCTGACCAAGGTCGCTATTTGGCTTCTGAATCGACTTTCTATCGCATACTCCAAGCAGAAAACCAACTGGCGCACCGTCGCAGTGAACGCCCTGCCCAATCCCGCACTAAGCCCCGTGCGATCTGTGCCACAGCGCCCAATCAACTCTATAGCTGGGATATTACCTACCTGCCGTCGGCTATCCGCGGGCAGTTTTTCTATCTTTACCTGTTTATGGATATTTTTAGCCGAAAGATTGTGGGTTGGCAGGTGTATGCAGAGGAAAGCAGCGCCTTGGCAGGCGAACTGTTACGCGACCTGTGCCATCGTGAAGGCATACAGTCAAACCAACTAATACTGCACTCCGATAACGGTGGCCCAATGAAAGGCGCCACCATGCTGGCCACCTTGCAACAACTTGGCGTGATGCCCTCGTTGAGTCGGCCTTCGGTCAGCAACGACAACCCTTACTCAGAATCGCTCTTTAAGACCTTAAAATATCGCCCCAACTATCCATTAAAGCCATTTGCAAAGGTAACGGATGCGCGTGATTGGGTGACGGGCTTGGTGGAATGGTACAACAACGAGCATCGCCACAGCGCCATCCGGTTCGTCACGCCAACACAACGCCATGATGGCTTGGATGAAAACCTACTGGTTAAGCGTAAAGCGGTCTATGAGACGGCTCGTGCTCGACATCCACGTCGATGGAGCGGTGACACCCGTTGTGGCAAAGAATCCAAGCAGTCCACCTGAATCCTGACAAGACTGAAGCTGACCAAAAACCTAACACAGAGGAAGTAATCCAGATCAAAAAAACCGCTTAAGATTTAACCGTCGAGGCGACAACTACTCTGAAAATTTCCGGGCTCGAGTGTAACAAGTTTGTAAACCACTATCTTGACCTTG
>NZ_CBAROL010000019.1:0-42026 GCF_964779595.1 Methyloglobulus sp. | reverse complement strand
CAATGGCAAGAATGGTAAGGCTATCGCCTGCGCCGCTATGCGTAAACTCATTCATCTTAGCTTTGCTATCTTGAAATCAGGCGAACCTTTTGATCCTCTTTTCGCAGTAAAATAAGCCTTGACACTTGGGTTTTAAGACGGTATCTACGGGTTGTCAGGTGCATTCCATGCACCAAAAACGACAAATGCACTGCTTATGAAATTGGTATTATTAGTCAAATACCGATATTTTGGTGCGTAGAACGCACCTTAAAGCAATCCCCTAAGCCGATAAACCAACTCCAACGCCTGTTTAGGGCTTAGCTCGTCAGGGTTAACATCCTCAAGCAACGTAATAGCCGGATGACTTTCTTGGTTGGCGAATAAATCCAGTTGGTTCGTGCCTGATTCTGCCTGTTGTTCAATATAGGCTTTATCTTCCAGATGCCTGAGTTTTGTTTTGGCTTTCTCGATAACCGACCGTGGCACACCCGCCAATGAAGCGACTTGTAAGCCGTAACTTTGGTTGGCGGGACCGTCCTTGACCGCATGGAGGAAGATGATCTTGTCTCCATGCTCCATCGCATCCAGATGGACGTTAGCGATAATTTTTTGCTCGTCAGCCAATGTCGTGAGTTCAAAATAATGGGTGGCGAACAAAGTAAAGGCTTTGGTTTCCTTGGCGAGATAATCGGCACACGCCCAAGCTAATGAAAGCCCATCGAAGGTGCTGGTGCCACGGCCTATTTCGTCCATCAGGATAAGGCTGTTGGCTGTTGCATTGTGTAAAATATTGGCAGTTTCAGACATTTCCACCATAAAAGTCGAGCGGCCACTTGCCAAATCATCTGATGCGCCGATGCGAGTGAAAATCTTGTCGATAGGGCCGCAAATCAGGTTAAGGGCGGGTACGTAACAGCCTATATGCGCGATTAGCACAATCAACGCAGTTTGACGCATGTAGGTCGATTTTCCGCCCATGTTCGGGCCGGTAATCACCAGCATCCGGCGTTTATTGGATAAAGCCAAATCATTGGCGACAAACGGCATATCTGATACCTGCTCGACTACCAGATGCCGCCCGCCTTCTATATGGATTCCAGCCCTGTCACTTAGTGTTGGTTGCGATAAATTCAACGTGTAAGAGCGATCGGCAAAGTTGGTTAGCACGTCCAGTTCCGCCAAGGCGGCGGCACATTGTTGCAAAGGCAGTAAGTCCAATGAAATTCGGGTCAGTAGCTCGTCATACAAGGCTTTCTCGAAAGCCAACGATTTTTCTTTAGCACTGAGGACTTTATCCTCAAAGGCTTTTAATTCCTCAGTAATATAGCGTTCCGCACCTTTTAGGGTTTGCTTTCGAGTGTAATGGGGCGGGATTTTACTGGCATGAGTGTGGGAAATCTCGATATAGTAGCCATGCACACGATTGTAATTGACTTTAAGCGTGTTGATACCCGTTGCCAGCCTTTCCCTGCTTTCCATATCGAGCAGGTATTGGTCGGCATTTTGGCTTAAGTTCCTGAGTTCATCCAGTTCTTGGTTGTAACCTGTCGCTATCACGCCACCATCACGAATCAATACGGGTGGATTTTCGACGATAGCCTGTTGTAATAACGACAATAGCTGCGGATGTTCGCCGATGTCTTGCAGCAATAAAGTCAGGTGAGGGTTGTCACAAATACCCAGTACGCTTTGCAAGTCGGGCAAAACAGCCAACGTATTACGCAGCACCAACAAATCGCGTGGACGGGCAGATTTCAAGGCAATCCGGGAACTAATCCGTTCGATGTCACCCACTCGACGTAAGTGAATTTGCACGTCTTTGTACAGCTTGCCATCGAGCAAGCTGGCGATACAGGCATAGCGGTGTTTGAGAACCGTATGGTCACGCAATGGCCTGTTAAGCCAACGCCTTAAACAACGGCTACCCATTGCAGTTGTGGTTTTATCCAGTACGCCCAGTAAGGTAAATTCTGTTTGTCCCGTCGGGTGAAAGTCCAGCTCCAAATTACGGCGGCTGGCGGCATCCAGAGCTATGCTGTCGCTGCTGCTTTCCGTGCTAATGCCTTGAATATGCGGCAATGCGCTTTGTTGCGTATCTTTAATGTATTGAAGTAATGCGCCAGCAGCGGCGATGGCGGCAGGTAAATTATCACAGCCGTAACCTTTAAGATCTAACGCGTTGAATTGCTTCAATACCAGTAATCGGGCGCTTTCCGGCTCAAAATGCCAAGGTGGTCGTCTGCATAAGCCGCCGCGTTGTTTCAGGCTTAAAGGAAGTATCCAGCCTTCGCTGAATAACAATTCTGCCGGATTAAGTCGTCCGATTTCACTCAGCAACTGGTCTTCGCTATCAACTTGTTGCAACACAAAGCGTCCACTGGTTACATCCAGACTGGCTATGCCGTATTTGCTGTCAAAACCACACACGGCAACCAGCAAATTATCCTTACGGTCTTCCAGCAAGGCATCATCAGTGACAGTGCCAGGAGTGACAATTCGCACAACCTTCCTATCAACTGGGCCTTTACTGGTTGCCGGATCGCCGATTTGTTCGCAAATCGCCACCGATTCGCCATGCCGTAATAGTTTGGCAAGATAGCCTTCAGCGGCATGGTAGGGGATACCTGCCATCGCAATCGGCACACCTGCTGATTGACCACGGCTGGTTAAAGTAATATCGAGAATTTGCGAGGCTATTTTCGCATCATCGTAAAACAACTCATAAAAGTCACCCATGCGATAAAACAGGAGGGTATCGGGATGTTCCGCCTTGATACGTAAAAATTGTTGCATCATTGGCGTGTTCGGGTTGGCGGCCTTTTGCTCTATACTCATGAGCCTATTTTATCTGAACTCCAGGGAGTCTACACATGGATAATGCGTTATTTGAACTGGCAGAACGATTAGGGCAAAGCTTAAAAGCTAAAAGCTACAAAATTGCCACGGCGGAATCCTGCACGGGCGGCTGGATAGCGCAAGCCATTACTGAAGTGCCGGGCAGTTCCACTTGGTTTGACCGTGGCTTTATCACCTACAGCAACAGCGCAAAAGTGCAAATGCTGGATGTAAGCCCACAAACTTTAGAGCAGCACGGCGCAGTCAGTGCAGAAACCGCATTACAAATGGTGGCGGGAGCTTTGGTTAACAGTGAGGCAGATTGGGCGGTTGCAGTCACGGGCATAGCAGGACCTGATGGCGGCAGTGCAGAAAAACCCGTCGGAACAGTTTATGTCGCATGGCAAGACAAAGCTGGACATGCAAAAGTTGAAAGGCTGCAACTGTCGGGAAACCGCCATCAAATCAGAAAACAGACTGTTATCAGGGCAATTGAGGGCAGCATTAGGGATTAATAGCAAAAGTTTCCGTATAAGTACTGCCTTTTTTGCACACATCTCGTGCCGTTGGACTTTCACAGGAGGTATCGGAAATCTCGGCTTTTAAGATGCCAGCTTCATCAGGAACAAAGTAAAATCGAAGGTTGGGGTCAGAGCTGATTGCGATGTCGGTTTTTGCAATCAATATCGGTTTATCGTTAAATGAAACCTTCATTTGTTCAACAAAATGGGATTTTTTGATGAATCGTGATACTTGATCCATCTGCATACCACTTAAGTTAGGATGACTTATCAAAAGTTGCACCAGCGTGGGTTCTTTGGTTTTAATGCCATCATCCAAACGGAATTTCATTTTGCCTAGACGCTGCATGGCGGCATCTAAGTCCGCGCCTACAGGTGCAGAACAACCGCCGCTGGCTTTAACGTATTTCTTCGACATATACAATTTGCCATCATTCATTTCAGCAATCGCGCGGATATAACTGTAGGTGTTGACCCGAATTCGCAGCGCAAGGTCGGCTTTGCCACTGTGTGGGCTGAATTCAAATTCGCCGACGAAAGGGAAGGGGTTTTTATCGACCAATACCAGTATTTTCTTGATATAGCTGGAATCTGTTTGTTTGATTTTGGTGTTGATTTTTAATGGCACCAGAGCAGGATCTTCCGCTCTAACGGGGGCATCCAATTCAATGATGTTAGTCGATTCTTCAATTGACTTGCCCGAAAAATACTGGTTTTTTAAGGTATTGTCCCACTCGTTTTCGTTTTGGGTTTCAGCATGTAACAGCGCGGGTACTACCAGTAAAGCCAGTATGGATGACCTAAAAAATATTTTAAATAGCATGGTTATTCCTCCGTAGTGAGGACTATTTTAGCAAGGTAGGGCGAAATAACGTAATGTATTCCGCCGTTTGCAATATCGTTTTTCTGTGGTTACCTGTTATGAACTCAAAAGTGACAAATACTCGTCTTCACTGACGATTGCAACGCCATTTTCCTTGGCGGCTGAAATTTTTGCTATACCTACATCAGCACCTGTTACCAATAGATCAGTTTTTCCGGTGACGGAAGTGCCCACTTTTGCGCCTAAGCGTTTGGCTTCTTTAATCATATCGTCGCGTTTGCCGTGTACCATTGTGCCAGTGAAAACAAGGGTTTTTCCGGCAATAGGGCTGGATTTTTGCTGTTGTTCGGTAATCAAAGGCGTTTGGATTAGATTGAAACCTAAACTATAGATTTTCATAAAATCTTTTTTAATCAGCATCAAACATTCGACTACTGCGGTAGCGGTTTTTTCGGCAAAACCTTCGATGAGGATGATGTCCGCTATGCTTAATTCAAATATATCCAATAGTTGATGATGCTGTAGCAAGCGTTCGCAATTGCCCAAACCCATGCGGTAAATGCCGAATGCGCCTAGGAAACGCCAGTCTTCTATGGCTTCGGTGCGGCTGCGTTGGAGTTGGTCTAGCAGGTTTTTGGCAAGCTGGTTTTTTCCGTCCTGGCTGCGAAAACCCGTGTCGATCAATTGCTCCAAGGTAAGTTGATAGACTGCATAAACTGAATTAACACCATTGGCATGAAGTTTTTCGATGGTCTTCTGTCCAAAACCGTCATTATTGGCAAGCGTCCTGAAAAAATGTTCGATGGTGTTTTCAATTTGTGCTGGACATTGGCTGGTGTTTAGGCAGTAAAGATAATCGCCATCCCACACTAGGTTGCTTCCGCAACTGGGGCAATGTTCGGGGATTTGCGGTGGCTGCGGCGTTATCACCCGTTCGATTTTAGGGATAACCATGCCGCTACGGGTCAATTCGATCAGCGTTCCTACACCTATGCCTTGTTCCTTGACCATGCCGTAATGGTGTGCGGTGGCGCGGGAGATCATTGCGCCACTTAAACGGGTGGGTTCGAGTTCGGCGACCGGATTAACTCGACCTGAGCGTGAAGTTTGTGGCGTGACTTTTAATACGATGACTTGCGCGGTCTCTGCATTGCTTTTGTAAGCAATTTGCCAGCGATGGTGGTGGCGGGTTGCACCTAAGTGTTGCTTGATGCGGTCATCTGTAACTTCAAAGACAACACCATCAACATCGTAATCGACTAAGGTGTGTACTTTGGCGATGATAGCTTCATAATCTGAGGCTAATTCGGTGGCTGAACCTTGCCAGTCCGGTAGTTCGCAAAAGGGGTAAAATACGGCGGCGTGGTTTTGTATGGCTTCCAAGGCATGAGGTTCCAGCTCTTTTTCCTTGATGACGCTGGCTTGGAAATTACGGGCGTTTTCAAAGGTGTCCGCTAAATGGGTATTGAAGTACGTTTGGTTGACGACGATTTCACCCGCACCCAGCCCACGTTTACCGCTGCCGCCGACGATCATGCCGCGTTCAAATACGCGGGTAATGTCCGTGCCTTTGCGACCATCACCACGGGTGTAAAGGATTTTGCCGTCGTCGAAAGCGGCGAAACCGTCTAGCTTGGGGGTTGCTCGGAATATCAAGGTTTCTGGGTTGATTTCTAATTCCAGTGCGGCTTTCTCAATATTAGACAGCCATTTTTCGATGCTGCTTTTGGTGTAGGCTTTTTCGGTGGACAGCATCCGCTGTGGTAAGGCGACTGTTTTGCCAGCAAACGCTTTTTCGGCTTCTACTGCATGTAGGTAAGGATGGTCGGGGTGTCGTCTTTCCAATTCAGCCAGAAAGATTGAATCGTAAACCTTATCAGAAATAAGCGGCTCGCCGCTACGGTATAAGGAGTTGCAGGTTTGCAGGAATACCAGCAATTCTTCATCAGACAAATCGCTAATTTGCGTTTGTTTAGCGATTGTTTCTAATCTTTCTGGTCGTATGCTGAGTGATAACTGCTTTGATTTGCTGATGATTTCCAGTTGGGCAGCACTAAGCATCGGCTCATTACAAGCTTAACAAGATTGCCTGGATAGTGGCTTCGGTGAGTGGTTGCCGTTGGTGATCCCAGATTACGCCATCAAGTTCTTTTGCCACGGTTTTGATGGTGTCCACAAAATCTTCAAATACGGTTTGGGCATCTTCCAATTCTCGGTGCTGGAGGTAAAACACGATGCCAGGGCAATTAAATGCCATCAGGTCTTCGGCTTCTGGAAATGTACCAGGTTCAACCATGCAGGCGACACCAAAATCGACATCACCGTGTTTGTTGATGCGTTCATATACCTTCAAATCGCCGTATTCAAGCCCCACCATTTGGAACGCGAGTACTAAATCAACACCATTAAAGCCTTCGTCAGCATCCGCTACCACACCAAACTGGATAATGTCAGGGATAGCAAGGCGCGTGTCGGATTCTATGTCGTCATCGTCGAAGTTTTTGTTGAAACCCTCATTGAACTCATTGCTCCAATCGGATTCTTCTTCCTCATCAAGTGTGCGCGTTGCTGATCCCATTGGGATGATGTCAAATTCATCGCGTTCAGGGTGAATTTTTAATGATGGATCAATTGCGGCAGGTGAAGAGCCGATTGCTTGCTCGTTTTCAAAAACGTCCTCGTCTTGCTCCGTACTTCGACCTTTTATATAGCCCCACAAAATCATGCCGATAATGACCAGCAAGCCAGTGGCTATGATGACGATTCTTAAAAGTTCTTTATCCATTAGTGTTCCGCCAGACTGACTGCTTCATCAATATCAACCGCTACCATACGAGATACGCCAGGTTCTTTCATGGTAACACCTGCGAGCTGCTTCGCAATTTCCATAGTGACTTTATTGTGGGAAATATACAAGAATTGTATAGATTGTGACATATCTTCCACCATTTGTGAAAATCGAACAACATTCGCATCATCCAGCGGCGCATCGACTTCATCCAGCAAACAAAAAGGCGCTGGATTTAGCTCAAAAATTGAGAACACCAAGGCTACTGCTGTTAGTGCTTTTTCACCACCCGATAGCAAATGAATGGAACTATTGCGCTTACCGGGCGGCCTGGCAATGATGTTTACGCCTGATTCCAGTAGGTCGTCTTCAGTCAATTGCAGATAAGCTTGCCCACCACCAAATAATCTGGGGAATTTTTCTTGCAAGCCTGCGTTAATTTTATCGAAAGTTTCTTGAAAACGCAGCTTACTTTCTTTGTCGATTTTGCTGATGGCTTGATCTAAGGTGTCCAAGGCTTCCGTGAGATCGGCATGTTGTTCATTGAGAAAGTTCATCCGTTCTGATTGTGCCTGGAATTCTTCGATAGCGGTCAGGTTTATTGTTCCCAAGCGTTCGATTTGCCCAGTCAATTCATCAACTTTGCGTTTCCAGATAGGTTCTTCAGCATCTTCAGGTAGGGTTTTAAGTACGTCTTCGGCATTGGCATCAACTTCTTTAAGCTGCTCGTTGACGGTTTGCTGACGGACTATGCTTTCTTGCAACTCCATTCGCAGGGCGTATAAAACCTCTTTTTGTTTCTCTAAATCCCTTTCTGTACGAGCCTGTTGTTCTGATAATTGTGTTATTTGTGCTTCGATTTCTTCTAATAACTGACGTTGCGTTTTTAATTGTGCTTCCAAAGCTTGTTTATTGATAGCAAGGTGTTCTAGCTGCTTTTTTTCATCATCAATGGGTGCAAGCGTTTGTTCTAATTTGCTTTTAAGTTCAGATATTCGGGTTAACGCCTGCTGCTGTTGCAGTTGTAAGCGTTCAATCTGTTTGCCGGTCAAGGTTTCTGATGAGCGTAGCGATTCCAGTTTTGCCTTGATGCTGTAAACCTGCTGCTTGGCTTCATTGGCGGATTGTTCAGCTTGATGCAACTGACTTTGCAAGTCTTGATTGATGCCTTCCAGATTTTGACGGATGTCTTCCTGCGTTACGATTACAGTTTCGGCTTCGCTCAATAACGATTTAGCCTCTGCTAGTTTTTCAGCATTTTCTGATAATTCGTCAATTAGCTGGTTTTGTTCGTTGTTGATGTGTTCTAAGCGGCGTTGTTGTTGCTCAAGACGCGCCGAAAAAGCACTAGCTCCTGCCTGTTTTTGGGAGAGTTCTGTACCTAATATTGTATGCTGTTGTTGAATGGATTCGCGGTTGCCTTCCACTTCTTTCAAGCGTTGTTCGGCAGTTTGCAACTGATCTTCAACGGTTTCTATTGCAATGTGCAACTCTTGTTGCCGTTGCTTCAATGTGCGTAAGTCTTTCTCGCGTTGTAACACGCCGGATTTGCTGTCTTTATTGTTCTTAATACTTATCCAACTTGGGCCAAACCAACTGCCATCTTGGGTAATGATTGATTCATGCGCTTTAAGTTGTAAGGATAATGTTCTGGCTGATTCGATATTTTCAGCGCAATAAATGCCTGATAGCAGGGCGTTTAGATTCCAAGGTGCATTAACTTTATCCTGTAAGCGAAGCATTGCAGCATTTGATTCGGCAGAAACTTGGTTATCGGTTTCAAATAAACTTAATGAACTATCGTTGAGTTGATGCAGTTCAGGGATAAGCGGATTGACATTATCGGTGCATATTGCTTCAAGATTGCTGCCTAAAACCGTTTCAACCGCATTTTCCCAGTCGGACGCGACTTCCAGGTGTTCCGCTAAACGCTGGTTATTTGCCAATCCCATTTGGTCTAACCAAACACCTAACTTCTTGTTATCCTTGCCCATTGCATGTTGCTGTAGCAATTCCAGGGAGGTAGTTTTGCCCTTGACGTGCTGGATTTCAGAACGATGGGTATGCAATTCATTTTGAGATTGCTTGATCTGCTCTCGTAACTCGTTGATTTGTTGCCGACGTTGTTCCAATTGTGAATGGAGATCGACACGTTGGTTTTCTAATATGTCGATGGTTTCTGCCAGTGCTTCGATTTCACTTTGGAATTCATTTGCAGAAAGTTCACTGCTTTCGCCGTGCAACTTGTCCAGTCGGACTTGCAATTGCTGGTTCTGGCTGTCTAATTGGCTTATTTTTAGCCGCTGAATCTCCGCTTGTTCACGGTATTTAGCACTTTCTGTGCGGTAAGTTTCCCATTGAGCTTGCCAGGTGTTTTTTTGCTGTTGATATTCGCGGTAACGCTGTGCGGTTTCCTGTTCGCGTTCATCGGAAGTTTCTAACGTGGCTTCTGCTTCCAGAATGGCCTGTTTTATGGATTCTAATGCCAGTAAATCCGCTTCAATTTCATTTTTGGAATGATCGGCTTGCTCTTGAGATCTTTTGATTTCCAGCAAGGCTTGTTCGTGGCTGGTTTCAGTAAATTTGATGGTTTGCTCTAGGCTGCTGACTTCAGCAACTGCCGTGTAGTAATCTGCTTGAGTTTTATCCAAAGATTGTTGCTGGATTTTGTAATCGCTGCGCTTGGTGTCAATTGTTGTGTTTAGGTCGCGCAGTTGCTCAAACAAACGGTTATGTTCCAGTGCCACTTCTTGTAGCTTGGTTTCCATGTCTTTGGCAGCTTGATGGTAAAGATTCCAACGCATTGCCAATAATTCCAGTTTGAATTGGCGTTCTTCCTTTTTTAATTCGGTATATTTTTCGGCTTTTTCCGCTTGCTTTTGCAGGTGCTTGATTTGCTTATCGACTTCATCACGCAAATCATCCAGCCGCTCCAGGTTTTCCCGCGTGTGTTTCATGCGGGTTTCGGTTTCGCTGCGGCGTTCCTTGTATTTAGAGATACCTGCCGCTTCTTCGATATGGACGCGCAACTCATCGGGCTTGGCTTCCACCATACGTGAAATCGTGCCTTGCTCGATGATCGCGTAGCTTCTGGAACCTAAGCCCGTGCCTAAAAATATATCGGTAATGTCTTTGCGGCGGCATCTTGCGCCATTGAGCAGGTACAAAGACTGCCCATCTCGGCTAACTTGGCGTTTGATGGCGATTTGATTGTACTGGGCATATTCGCCGCCGATCTTGCCTTCGCTGTTGTCAAACACCAACTCGACAGACGCAGTGCTGACGGGCTTTCGCGTAGAAGAGCCATTGAAGATGACATCCGCCATGCTACCGCCGCGCAAATGCTTGGCGGAACTTTCACCCATGACCCAGCGTATCGCGTCGATGATGTTGGATTTGCCACAACCATTAGGCCCGACAATAGCTGTTAGGTTGCCATGTATGGGGATAACCGTTGGATCAACAAAAGACTTAAAGCCTGAAAGTTTGATTTTTTCCAGTTTCATTACTGGTAGAATAGCCTGTTAACTGATTTGAACAACGCGGTATTATAACGATTATGACAACTAAACCAAGCAAAGACCTGGAGACTTTCCCCAACCCGCAGCCAGGGCGGGATTTTACGATACGGATTACCATTCCTGAGTTTACTTGCCTGTGTCCGAAGACCGGGCAGCCTGATTTTGCCACGATAAGCATCGAGTATGTTCCTGACAGTTTATGCGTTGAACTGAAGGCGTTAAAACTTTATATGTGGTCATTCCGCGATGAAGGCGCATTCCACGAAGCCGTCACCAATGAGATGCTCAACCATATCGTCAATGCTATTGCCCCTAACTTCATGCGGATTCGCGCTGAGTTTAACGTACGTGGCGGCATTTACACCACCGTGATCGCCGAGCATAAGAATCCTGATTGGAAAGCGCCGGATTTAGTTAATCTTCCCTAATTTTCTACCGAATACAAGCATGAACTTCAAAGACGCATTAACGACATTGCCGCAATACATTTACCCTCAGCATACCTTATCCAAGCTGATGAGCTACATTACGCATTCGGAAAACAAAGCCCTCAAGAACTGGTGTATCACCACGATTATCAAGCATTATGGTGTAAATATGGAGGAGGCTAATGAGCAAAATCTGGATGAGTTCAAAAGCTTTAACCATTTCTTTACTCGCGAGCTAAAACCAGAAGCCAGACCTTTAACCCAGGTTAATAACGCCGTCGCTTGCCCTGCTGATGGCGCAGTCAGCCAAGCCGGTAAGATTGAAGACGGCAATATCTTTCAAGCCAAAGGCATGTCATTTACTGCTGTGGATTTATTGGGTGGCGATGTGGAACGTGCCAAACCCTTTGAAGACGGCGTATTTACCACGATTTACCTGTCACCTAAAGATTACCACCGCCTGCACATGCCACTTACGGGAACATTAAGGGAAATGGTGCATATTCCAGGCAAGCTGTTCAGCGTAAACACCGCAACTACGCGTTCAGTTCCTGGTCTATTTGCCAGAAATGAACGCGTTGCTGCCATATTCGATACCGAAGCAGGGCCGATGGCTTTGGTGTTGGTGGGTGCCATTTTCGTCTCCAGCATCGAAACCGTTTGGCATGGCGTAGTCACACCGCCCACCGCTCCATCTGTGCAAACTTGGTATTACGATAAGAAACCCATTACCTTGAAAAAAGGTGAAGAAATGGGGCGGTTTAATATGGGTTCAACGATTATAGTCTTGTTCGGCAAAGATAAAGTGCAGTGGGATAGTGAATTTAAGGCTGACCAACTGGTTAATTTGGGGACGAAGATTGGTGCGTTGGTCGCTAATCTTGATGAAGTAAAGTAGACTACGTTTACGCACCCAATAAGGTGCATGGAATGCACCTTACACGACTTTATAAGCGTTAAAATAGTGGAGTATAAACCTAGGTTTGTAGCTAAATTATATTTTAAAATCAAATAGCTATAAAAACACCTTAGCAGGTCGGTGCATTTTGCCCCGTGCTGAGGCGCGCCCTTCTAGGGGATACCTTACGGTTGATTAATAAGAACAACGTCAATCACATTCATCCTGCACGAGACTTTCATCTTCCTGCTTTGGATTTTCATCTTGTTGCTCTGGTTTTTCGACTTTGAACAACTCGGTGAGCAGGTCAATTTGAGCCGTCAACTGAGGAATAGCAGGAATTTTCCAGTCTTTTCCGATGATACCGGATAGCAAATTACTTAACCACGGACGGTTTGATTGCGCTTGTTGAATAATCATTTTGTAGGATTCTTCATCCTTAAAAACTGCAAAACCGTCTAGCCATACCTCAATTGATTCTGTTTCGCCGAAAAGTGTTGCTTGAACGTATACTTTGCGTGCTTCGAGGTCAAAATTAAAATCGGTTAATTCCGCAATCCCCTTAAGCTTACTGTTTGCCACCCACATAATCATCTTATTGGGTGTCCACTTTATTGCCGTCTTTATTAAACTGATAGTAACGCTCATTTGTTGCCTGCATCGGGTATGGTAAAAACGGTAATTTTAACCGTTCTTTGCTTGGGACGGTAAACACAATCTAAAAGGCGAGCTTGCTAATAGGTTCTGCCAAGTTGGAAACCGTTTGCCATTCAACCTTACAGCATCAAAAGTCTTCGTACCTATTTCGCAGATTTACTTGATCTATTGGTTCATTACCTGGGTTTATTTCGCGTAAATCTGTGAAAAAGAGGTAAAATTTTTTCATTATTTAATTAATGTAAAACCTTTCATTATTGGTCTATAATCATGTTTCATTGGAATTTTTATAGCGGGTTCTATCATGGCTGCTGTATTAGAAGAAAAAACATTTCGGAGTTTACGGGAAGTAGCGGTGCTGGTTTTTTTTGCTGGCGCATTATTTTTCCTGATTTCTCTGTTCACCTACAGCAACGAAGATGCGGGCTGGACGCACAGTAGCACAGTGCAGACGGTCACTAATGCCGGTGGGGTAGTCGGCGCATGGTTAGCAGACTTTTGTTTCAGCTTTTTTGGCGTGGTGGCGTACCTTTTGCCTTTAGTGATTATACGTCATGCCTACTTTGCATATATCCTCAACAAAGAAAGCCGCAAGAAAACGACGCTAGCCTTGCATTGGCTAGGTTCTGTCATCGTTATTATCTCCAGTGCGGCTTTATTTTATCTGCATGTTTTAAGAATCAGCGTGGAACTCCCTGGCAATACAGGCGGCATTATTGGTCAGGAAATCGGCGATGGCTTGCTGCTATTGTGCGGCAATTCCGGCGCGACTGTGCTGCTGATTGCGTCATTTTTGGCGGGTGTTACCCTTGCTACGCAATTGTCGTGGTTAACAATATTGGATTTAATCGGAAAATACTCAGTTCTATTGGTAGATGTCGTGGGAAATAGTGTGCTTCGTTTCTGGGAATTGGTGAGCAATCGCCCCAGACCTGCCATTGTGTCTGGATTTGCCGAGCAGAAATTAGAGGCGTATTTTAAACCGGTTTTTTCACCAGAAAAACCTGCAACAACAGCTTCATCACCGTCAATGCCTGCATCTAGCTCTAGCACGACGAAAAAACCTACGTCAGAGCTTAAATTACCTACCTTGCCCTCGTCGATTTTTAGCCCTGTTGAAACAGCCGTTAAACAACCGCAAAAACAGGCGCGCCCTACGCATTCGCCAGACACCAATGGCGAAGTTTTACCGGGTCTGACTCTCCTTGATAATAGGGATACCCGCGTAAAAGGCTATACCCAAAGCGACTTGGAAGAAATGTCGCGCTTGGTGGAAGATATTCTCGCCGATTTTAACGTGTCGGTAGAAGTCGTAGGCTTCCTGCCCGGCCCTGTCATTACCCGCTTTGAATTGCAACCTGCGGCTGGCGTTAAGGTGAGCCGCATCAGCAGCTTGTCCAAAGACTTGGCGAGGGCGTTGTCCGTCACCAGCGTGCGTATCGTCGAAGTCATTCCTGGCAAGTCGGTTATCGGTCTGGAAATCCCTAACCGTGAACGGGAAATGGTGACCTTGCGTGAATTACTGGCATCACGCACGTTTGAAAAATCAACTTCCTTGCTAACTCTGGCAATGGGCAAGGACATTTCAGGACAACCCCTGATGGCTGATTTGGGCAAAATGCCCCACGCACTGGTCGCCGGAACAACAGGTTCTGGTAAATCCGTCGGCATCAATTCCATGATCTTAAGCTTGCTTTATAAGGCTACGCCGGAACAAGTGCGGATGATTATGATCGACCCGAAAATGCTGGAACTATCCGTTTATGAAGGCATTCCGCATTTGTTGACCCCAGTGGTCACAGACATGAAAGAAGCCCAAAATGCGCTGCGTTGGGCAGTGGCGGAAATGGAACGGCGTTACAAGCTAATGTCCAAAATGGGCGTGAGAAACCTAGCTGGCTTCAACCAATTGATTGAAGATGCCGCCGCCAATGGCAAAACCATTCGTGACCCTATCTTCCAAATGCTAAACCCACTAGCGGAAGGCGAAGAATTTCCGACACTCGAAACCCTTCCCAGCATCGTCATCGTCATTGACGAATTGGCCGACATGATGATGATCGTCGGCAAAAAAGTGGAAGAATTGATTGCCCGTCTCGCACAAAAAGCCCGTGCCGCTGGCATCCACCTGATCTTGGCAACCCAACGCCCGTCGGTCGATGTCTTGACCGGACTGATCAAGGCTAACATCCCCACCCGTATTTCCTTTCAGGTTTCATCCCGTATTGATTCGCGCACCATACTCGACCAAGGCGGCGCGGAAGCCTTGTTAGGCAATGGCGATATGCTGTTTTTGCCTTCCGGCACTAGCATCCCGATTCGCGCACATGGTGCTTTTGTGGACGACAACGAAGTGCATCGTGTCGTCGAATTTTTAAAACAGACTGCGCCACCGAATTACCTTTCTGAAATCACCAGCGAAAGCTTTGAAAACAGCGATGGTTTCGGTACATCTGGCGGTGGTTACAGCAGCGATCCTGAATCCGACAGCTTATATGATCAAGCCGTGGAATTCGTCACGCAATCCCGTAAAGCCTCCATCTCCAGCCTACAACGGCGATTTAAGGTTGGCTATAACCGCGCCGCCACAATGATAGAAGACATGGAAGCCGCTGGCGTGGTAACTCCAGCAGAAACTAACGGCACACGCATGGTGTTAGCACCACCGCCGATGCGGGATTAAGCGTGTCATACGCGGTAATTGGTATTGTGCTGGTGATACTTTCAACAGTACTTAGCCTGCTAACCCTCAAATTCAAATCAGCCGAGCAACCCAAGCAAGTCAAAATCATCCTGTTTGGCTTGTACTTCTGGGGCTTCATTTTTCTGCAACTGGCTGTGTGTGCCGTGATTTATTACTTCCAAAAACAATAAGCAGATGGAAAAGTGGGTAGCTTTCGCATTAATTTCAATGATCTTTGCCGGATTTACCTCGGTAATCGCCAAAATGGGCTTGGTCGGTATCTCCGGCGAACTCGGCCTTACCATCCGTACCTTATTTGTCAGCCTATTCGTATTGGGCTTTGCAGCCATTGCCGTACCATTGAATGACTTTTCATTGCTCAACCGGACGAATATTATTTGGCTAAGTCTATCCGCCCTTACCACCACGCTATCGTGGATTTTTTACTATAAGGCACTGAAATTGGGTGATGTGGCAACCGTCGCATTAATCGACAAAGGCAGCGTCGTGGTCGCCATCTTGCTCGCATGGCTGTTGCTTAAAGAAGTGATTACGCTACGTATTCTTATTGGTGGGGCTTTGATTGTTGGGGGGTTGTTGGTGATGGTTAAGAAGCCATAAGTTTGGTAAGTTTGGTATGATGAGTGCCGAACAAAGACAAGTATTTCAATATACAGGAGAAATATCATGAAAACCAAACTTTTTATTTCCATAGTCGTTCTACTCTTTTCGCAGGCTATAACCCTCAGCAAAGCCGCGACACCTCCGCCGAATCCTACCCAAAGTGATCCAAATGGCAATACCGCAGGAGGTACTAGCGTATTATTAAATATAACGCCAATTGATGCTTTTCCTGATTTTCGCAGAGATCTTGGGAATACCGGATTTGGGTTTCAAGCACTCTATGCAAATTCGGGAGGATCTGGTAACACCGCCGTAGGTTCGCAAGCTCTCTGGCGTAATATCGGTGGTAATAGCAATACAGCTATCGGTGCTAATACAATCTCGCTCATCACGGCAGGTAGCGAAAACACTGTATTAGGTGCTGGAGCTGGCAGTAATTTAACTTCCGGTAGTAATAACCTTTACCTTAGCAATCTAGGGGTATCTAGTGAATCAGCAACCGTCCGTATTGGTGGTTCAAAACAAAAACGTATATTTATTGCTGGCATACGCGGTAAAAAGACTGGAAAGGGTAATGCTGTGCCTGTAATGATAGACAGCAAAGGGCAGCTAGGTACTATAAATTCATCAGAACGGTTCAAGAAAGACATTCATGATATGACCGATGCCAGCCATCGCCTATTAGAATTGCGCCCAGGTCACCTATCGCTACAAGGAGGAAAATGACGATGGCTCAAACCCCTTGGAATACGGTTTGATCGCCGAGGAAGTCGCCAAAATTTACCCTGACTTGGTAGCTTACGGCGCGGACGGTAAAATTGAGACTGTGCAGTACCACAAATTGACCCCGATGTTAGTCAATGAAGTCAAACGGTTAAGCACCTTACTGCAATCTGAAAAAGATAAGAATGTGTCTCAAACTAGAGAAATTTCAGAATTAAAAACGCAATCTCAAAAAATTGCTTTACTAGAAAGCAGACTTCAAACGCAGAACCAAGAAACTGCCTATCTGAAGCAACAAATGATAACCTTGCAAACGCAAGCTAAATCTCTTGAAGCCTTAACAACACGGCTATCCCGTATTGAAGCCACAAAGGTCTTGGGTATGGTCGAATAAAATAGCGAATTTCGCAGATCGTAGGCCGGCTTTCGTACCTCAACCCAGCCTACGAACGAATTGGCAAAATGCCCCATCCGACATAAAGTGATATAATTTCAGGCTTGAATTAATCAACGCCCTGCAACATCACACACCTCCATGCAAGAAATAAACCCCATCAAAAACCATATCGCTGACCTGAAAAGCCGTGGCGACGCGCTTAGGAGGTATCTTTGACTTTGACAACAAGAGCGAACGCCTCGTTGAAGTTTTAAGGGAGCTAGAAAACCCGAAAATCTGGGATAACCCCGAACAAGCGCAAGCCTTAGGCAAAGAACGCGGGCAACTGGAAATTGTCGTCAATACCATCCGCGACTTGGAGCAAGGTTTGGCCGATGCCGAAGAATTGCTGGCGATGGCGGTCGAAGAAAACGATGAAGCCACGGTTGACACCGTTGTCGATGATCTGGCTGACTTTGAAAAACGCGTTGCCGACCTGGAATTCCGGCGCATGTTTTCCGGTGAAATGGATGCCAACAATGCGTTTTTGGACATCCAATCCGGCTCCGGCGGCACGGAAGCGCAAGACTGGGCCTCCATGATCGAGCGGATGTATCTGCGCTGGGGTGAAGCCAAAGGCTTTAAAACCGAATTGATTGAAGAATCGCCCGGTGATGTCGCGGGAATCAAAAGTGCCACCATCAAATTTGAAGGCGATTACGCCTTTGGCTGGTTACGTACGGAAACGGGTGTCCATCGTTTGGTGCGTAAATCGCCCTTTGATTCCGGCAACCGCCGCCATACCTCGTTTGCTTCCGTATTTGTCTCGCCGGAAATTAATGACGATATTGATATAGACCTAAACCCTGCCGATATCCGCGTGGATGTTTACCGCGCCAGTGGCGCAGGTGGACAGCACGTCAACAAAACCGAATCCGCTGTACGTATGACCCACAACCCGACCGGAATTGTCGTGCAATGCCAAAGTGACCGTTCCCAGCACAGAAACCGTGATACCGCGATGCAGCAGTTGAAAGCAAAACTGTATGAGCTGGAAATGCGTAAGCGCAGCGAAAGCTCACAGGCATTGGAAGATTCCAAGTCAGATATTGGTTGGGGCAGCCAAATTCGTTCTTACGTGCTGGATCAATCACGGATTAAGGATTTACGTACCAATGTTGAAACTGGCAATACCCAGGCTGTTTTGGACGGATCTTTAGATCAGTTTATTGAAGCGAGCTTGAAGAGTGGGCTATAACATGAAAGTGATAAGTCTTTTTTCTGGTGCAGGAGGCATGGACATTGGCTTTGAAAAAGCGGGCTTTGAAATTGCTGTCGCAGTAGAACAAGACCCATCATGTTGCAACACGCTAAAACTTAATAGACCCAATTTGAAAGTAATACAAGGGGATATTTCTGGAATTGAAGCAGCGCATATTCTAAAAGAAGCGGACTTAACTCCCCTTGAACCCGCCTTAGTCATAGGCGGCCCCCCATGCCAGTCGTTTAGTTTGGCTGGAAAAAGACTTGGGATGGGCGACAAACGTGGCATGTTAATCCTCGAATTCGTCAGGATTGTTCATGAAACTTTGCCGAAAGCGTTTGTTATGGAAAATGTTCAAGGCATGATGAATTGGGAAAACGGTAAGGCACTTGAAACAGTGTTGAATGAGTTCAGAGACCCAGTAATCTATAACGGTAAAGAGTATAGCTATGATGTTAGCTACCACGTCCTCAACGCAGCTGATTACGGTGTTGCTCAGTTTCGGGAAAGACTTTTTATCGTTGGTAATAGATTGAAAAAGAATTTTACTTTTCCCTATCCAACACACGGAGCGAAAGAGTTAGCAGGTTCAGATATGTTTGGTAATAAAAATCTGCCCTATAGAACAACATGGGACGCTATAGGAGGGCTTCCCGATGCAGATGAGCCGTCCGAAACGGCAAAACGAGTTTCACAAACCATAAAGGGGCGTATCGAAAAACATGGTTATTAAAAATCATCAAATGACTTCTCATTCACCTACAACATTAGAAAAAATCATATCTGTGCCCATAGGCGAAAAACTTTCAACGCAGCAAAAAACCTTTGGTTCAACCTACAGACGGCTAGACCCTAACATCCCTTCGCCAACGGTAACACGTAGTGGTTATCGTGACTTTATTCATCCTTACGAGGATAGAATGTTAACGGTTAGAGAACTGGCTTGTTTGCAATCGTTTCCGTTGGATTGGGAATTTACCGGGGTAAGGTTAGATTCCTATAGCAGCAAAAGAATCACCACCATGACGCAATTTGGTCAAGTCGGTAACGCTGTCCCCCCAGGGCTTGCTTTCGTGGTTGCTAAATCGATAAAAGAACAATTTTTTATGGATGTTGAAGTTGAATAAACATGTAAAAAATCCTATAGACTTACAAACCACTTATGATGAGACTAAAAGTGGTTTTTTATCTATTGCAATCAGGAAAAGCAAAGAAGCATGTTTTTACATTGAAAAAGCCAAAGCCTTTAAAAAAATTGTTTCCGATTATAGCGATCCCAACGAGTTAATTAAAATTGGCAATATTAAAGACAGCCTTTGTGAAGCCGCAGGTGTTTCAACGAAAGCACGGGCATATCTAAAACCAAAAGACATAGAACTTATTCTTAGTGAATTTAGCGAGGAATTTTTGATCCACGCAGGAATTAACTTTGTTGATGAGCTTGTTAGCAGATACCTGCTTACACTAGGGGATGCCCTTGGTGGGAGAATGCGAAATATCGTAGGTAGCATTGCAAACGAAAAATTGACACAACATATAATCGCCACTCTCCAAGTTAGAAATTATCCATTTTCTTACTTTGATAAACGGGCAATCAAGTGGCTTGACGGAATATCGTTTAGGACAGAAATTAGCCCTGATGTAAAAGCTATCCGCTGGATCAACAACAACCAAACTAGACTTTTATATTACGATTTGACCGTACCAATTGTTAAAAAAAATATCGATATAGTTGTTTTTAACAATGATGATGTAAACATTACCCATACAGAAAAATTTAAGGCATTCAAAAACAACCCATCCAACTACTTAATTTTAGGTGAACTAAAGGGTGGGATTGATCCAGCGGGAGCCGATGAGCATTGGAAAACAGCAAGTGCCGCTTTAAACAGAATTAGGGCTTCGTTCTTGAAAGAAAATATCAATATTTTTACTGTATTCATCGGGGCAGCAATTGAAGCCGCAATGGCTAAAGAAATTTATAACCAGTGCATCTCAGGTGAACTAACTAATTGCGCCAATTTGACAAAAGACGACCAGTTAATTGAGGTCTGCGATTGGCTGGTATGCAAATGAATATAATCATATAAATCAATTTCACAACCTAAACAAAATGTCAGAAATCCAACAAGACGAACAAGAACAAATTCGCCAACGTCGCAGCAAACTCAATGAGTTACGCGAAAACGGTGGTATAGCCTTCCCTACCGATTTCCGCCGCAATGTGGTGGCGGGTGAACTGTCGGCGGAATATGGCGAAAAATCCAAGGAAGAACTCGAAGCCGAACCGTTACGCGTGAAAATCGCCGGACGTATCATGACCCGCCGCATCATGGGCAAAGCCAGCTTTGTGCATATTCAAGATATGTCAGGCAAGATTCAGCTTTATGTGACCCGCGACACCCTTCCCGAAGGCTTTTACAACGAGCAATTCAAAAAGTGGGATATTGGCGACATCATCGGTGCAGAAGGGGTGTTGTTTCGTACCCAAACTGGCGAACTTAGTATTAAGGTCGATGACATCAGGCTGCTCACTAAAGCCCTGCGCCCACTGCCGGAAAAATTTCACGGTATCGCCGACCAGGAGATCAAATACCGCCAGCGTTATCTCGACTTAATCATGAGCGATGACACCCGTAACACTTTCCTTATACGCTCGAAGATTGTCGCTCATATCCGCCAATTCTTGATCGAACGGCAGTTTTTGGAAGTGGAAACGCCCATGATGCAAGTCATCCCTGGTGGTGCTACCGCTCGTCCATTTATTACCCATCATAATGCGTTGGACATGGACATCTTCCTGCGTATCGCGCCGGAATTGTATTTAAAACGCTTGGTGGTTGGTGGTTTTGAGCGGGTATTTGAAATCAACCGAAATTTCCGCAATGAAGGGCTGTCCACACGGCACAACCCTGAATTCACTATGCTGGAATTCTACCAAGCTTATGCCGAATACCATGACTTGATGGATTTGACTGAGGAAATGTTGCGCGGTATCGCACAAGAAGTCGTAGGTCATTCCATTATTGACTACCAAGGCGAACAGTACGATTTCGGCAAGCCGTTTGACCGGATGACCGTGGTGGAATCCATCCTGCATTTCAATCCCGGCGTTACCTTAGAGCAAATCAGCACCCGTGATGGCGCGGTAAAAATCGCCACTGACTTGAAGATTCCGGTAAAAGACAGCTATGGTTTGGGTAAAATACAAATCGAAATTTTTGAAAAAACCGTCGAAAGCAAGTTGATGAACCCGACTTTCATCACCGCTTATCCGGTGGAAGTCTCGCCACTGGCGCGACGTAACGATAACGATCCGCACGTAACCGACCGCTTTGAATTTTTCGTCGGTGGGCGCGAAATCGCCAACGGTTTCACCGAACTAAACGATGCCGAAGACCAAGCGGCGCGTTTTCAGCAACAGGTACAAGATAAAGAAGCAGGTGACGATGAAGCCATGCACTTCGATGCCGACTACATCACCGCCCTGGAACACGGAATGCCGCCAACCGCAGGCGAAGGTATCGGTATTGACCGCTTGGTGATGTTATTTACCGATTCGCCGTCGATTCGGGATGTGTTGTTGTTCCCGCACATGCGACCTAAGGGTTAAGCAAAAAGTTAATCTTATGAGGGCTATCACCGCTGGGCATAAGCATACTTGATATTACACTGCATTTGCGTAATATGATCAATACTGTACAAACTACTGGGGCTTACTTATTTTTGCCCCAGGTTTTTGAGTATTTCCTTCAAAGGCACAAGATTCATCGTAATCCTGAACAACACAGCATTATTCTCTAACAAACCGTAACAGTTATAGCTTCTAAGCTGAATGTTGGTTTGATTCAATGTGTGATTGCGGGATTCTGGTAATTGTTTGACCAGAATATGCAATGTGTCATTATTTTTAAGCTGACCGACAAACTGGCGATCGACCGAAATTTCGTGCGATGTGTATACCATCGGGTTGAGTTTAAAGTCGTGGTTTTCCAATTGCGCTTTTTCCAGCAAAGCACCTGATGACAAGCTGCATGGGAAAATTTCAGGATAATTAGCTACTTGTGTTAATTCATCAAAATAATCCGATTGTTCGGCAAAAGAGCCGGACAGAAAGTTTTTGACCGAACCGTTATTCAGGTATTTCCGTTTGAGAAAGTAATCCGTGCCAGGAATAATGCTACGGTCAGGGATTTCGTTAAGATCAGGTAAGCCATCTAGTTGAGTATCTGCCAAAAATAACGGCACTTGCGTTTCCTTTTTAAACCCCAGCAACACGGTTTTACCGTCGGATTTCATGGAAATGCGATTGGCAAGCGTTAGATTAGGGATAGTGTTAATCAGTGTCTTTTTAATGTCCAGAAAGACAGGGACTCTAGGCCTGACGGCGTTAACAAAAGTAATCTGATAATTGCTGAACCGTAGCTTGTTCTCGGCAATCACCTTATTTTCATGATGCGCTTCCCGATACAGGCGCATTTGGTATTCAATCAGGGTATTGAGCTGATAGCCCAAAACAATAGGGCCTCTAAACGGATTATGGGTAATCTGTAACCATTTGTGCTTATCGTGGAACAAGTTAAAGTCATCGGATGCATTTCGCGCTACTTCGATATGAATTTGCTCGAAAGTGAAAGGTTCGTTACTCATAGTTAGCTTAGTCGCAACATGATTAGGCGTTAGCACAACTCAGGATTAAACCGAGATTGTAACCAAAACGCCGTAATATTGTGCATAAATCAGGTGATTTCAAGCTTCACTTGGCTATAAGCAACCACCCTGCTCACAAAACCAGCCTAATAAATTGTCCGAAAAAGAGGGATTATTGTCATTGTGACTGCAAAATAACAGCGCACAATTACCTTTAACAATAACCATCAAATCGGCTATATACCCTCCTTAAGTAGGGCGAAAATAGCTGTTTTTGCTGTTATTCTGGTACGCAGCAGTAATCGGATAGTGAATATATCACTAAATTCAAGTGGAAATAGTAACAGACTAAATACTATGTAATTGCATACACTTTAGTTTAACAAGTCAGATAATCTGTGAAATCACGGCAATCGTCGGGCAGGGATGATTATGAATAATAACGATAATAAAAAATCAGCAAAACTCTGGACACATCAGTTGTTCAAACAAACTTGCACATCGAAAACTGCGCTGAATAGTAAAACCTATTTTGCCCATCGCTATCATGAAGATGATGCTGGACTGGCGAAAATTCCATTCAGTGCATTTTTTTCTGATGGTGGCGAATATCAGGATAATCTGAAAGCTGATACAGCTAACTCTCTAGCGTTTGTCGAACATGGCTCAGTGTTATCGGAAGGCAATCTGGATGCTGATGAATTTGCTCAATCCAAGAGTAAAAATGGGTCGCTAGCGTCAGTTAACGGGTTTGATATGGCAAGCAGTGTCGCAGAAAGTACGCAATTCACCGTGTTGAATTGCTATGACGAAACCAGTGATACCAAGACTTTCCGGCTCGGCAGGCTTGATGGGCAGGTGTTTGATTATCTGCCAGGTCAATATATTACGCTGTCTGTGGTCATCTCAGGGCAGGAACACAAACGTTCCTATAGTCTGGCTTCTACATCTTCCCATCCAGGCATTCTGGAGATTACGGTAAAAAAATCGCCGAATGGTGTGGTTTCCAATTGGCTTAACGATCATCTAAAAGTTGGTGACACCCTCAATGTAAAAGGACCTTACGGAAAATTCAGTTGTGCAAAGCGCAACCCCCCAAAAATCCTATTTTTGGCGGCAGGTAGCGGCATAGTGCCGATTATGTCCATGTTGCGTTGGCTTGCCGATACCGAGGCGCAGGTTGATGTCACGCTATTGCTGTCGTTTCAAACCTTCTACGACATCATCTATTGCCAAGAACTTAATTTGATCGCCGCTCACCATAAAAACATCAAATTATTTATCACCTTGACAAAAGAACCGAGTGTACTCAATCAATGGACGGGCTTATTGGGGCGTATTAACGAAAAAATGCTTAATGCGCTGGTGTCGGATTTGCCAGAACGGGCAGTTTATTTGTGTGGACCAGATGCCTTCATGGAAGACTGCAAATATTATTTGCAGAAGCTGAAACTGCCAGCAGAACACCTGTTTTGTGAAAGCTTTACCGTCAACAGTCCACAAGTAATAGAACAAACAAAAGACCAAGCTTCCGCTCAAACATCCATTATTGGTCGCCCATCGAGAAGCACAACTGGAAGCTATCGGATCAGATTTGCCAAATCCGGTAAAACCATTGTTGCCGATGGCAGTGTTTCACTGCTCGAACTCGCGGAAAAATCTGGAGTTTCCATAGATCACGAATGTCGTGCCGGTAACTGCGGAGAGTGCATGGTCAAATGCCTGAAAGGTAGCGTTGAAATGACCGAGCAAGCGGAAATCGCCAATTTCGATAGAAAGAAAGGCTGGGTTTATGCTTGCTGTGCCTATCCGTCTTCCAATGCTGTGTTAGATGTGTAAGCAGGTATTGTAAGCACTCGGTTAAATAATAAAGGAGAACAACATGTTCCGATTATTTAAAGCCAAACCAAGAATTGTGCCGTCTTCTGTAGCTCCGCTCACCTTACTTCCAGGGTCTGAAGGTGAGCATTTTTTACAACAAAAATATGGCACTATGCAACGTGCATTACGTTTTTACGACAAGCAAGTATTAAATTATCTATCGCCGGTCATGAAAGAATTCATCGCTCGGCAAGAAGTGCTGTTTATAGCCACGTCGGACAAACACGGCGATTGCGATTGTTCCTTCCGTTTCGGCAAGCCGGGTTTTGTTAGGACACTTAACGATAACTATCTGGTGTATCCAGAATATCGCGGTAATGGTGTGATGGCAAGCCAAGGCAATATCACCGAAAACCCGCATATTGGCATGATTTTCGTAGATTTTTTTGCCAGCACCGTTGGGCTGCATGTGAACGGCAAAGCAAAAATTGTCGAAAATGACGATTTGCTGAAATACCGCAAAGAATTGTCTAAAGATGTCATTGACGAGCTGAAAGCCGAGGGCAGGTTTCGCCCAGAACGCTGGATAATGGTCGAGATAGAAGAAGCCTATATCCATTGCTCCAAACACATTCCTCTGCTCAAAAAAGCGGAAAAAGACATTACCTGGGGTACCGATGATGACGGACTAAAACGCAGTGATTTTTTTGCCTTGCAGGATATTCCACTTTATCAAAGAATCGGCGGTGAAGCGGCGATTCAAGCCATTGCCGAAGCGGTTACACGGAAGTTGTTGCTAGATGAGCAGCTAAGTCCGTTGATTAATGAAATCAATCTCCAAAAACTGTTGGATAAGCAAAAACATTTCCTAAAGACCGTATTTGGTGCTTATGAGGAAAAACAAGATTTGCCAGAAAATCTACGCGAACTTTATCGACAACAAAGCAATTCGCGCATGAGTGATGAGCTTTTGGATATGGCGTTAGTCCACCTAAAAGCTACCTTGGTCGAATTGGATGTACCTGAGCATGAAATTACTCAGCTGATGACGAATTTGTCGAAGAAAAGTAAGTCATGAATTCGGTACGAGACGTTTCTAAATCCAGTATTTTCATATAGTTGTTGGGTTTAGCAAACCAGCCTACAACTTGGCAAAACAAGCTAAAAGTTTGTCCGAAAAAGAGGGGTTATTGTCATTGTGTCTGCAATAAAAAAGCGCAGAATAACTGCTAAGTTTACCCACTGGAGCTTGTTATGAATCACGTCAAGCCTACCTACACTCAGCAACATCGGCATATTGCGATGTTAACGTATCCAGACTGCATGTTGATAGATGTATGCGGCCCGATGGATGTGTTTAATTTTGCCAATCATGCCTTGCGAATGCTGGGTCGGATTTCACCGTCCGAAATTGCTTATACATTGACTATTGTTGCTGAAAAAAGCGGGCCAGTTAAAACATCGTCAGGAATTTGTATTGTTGCCGATAAAGGCTACGAAGATCTGGATGAGGGCGTTGATACCTTACTGGTAACGGGATCGGCATCTGTCGATTCAGCCGTGCAAGTGTCGATTCAGCCGTGCAAGATACCAAAATGCGGGCGTGGTTAATGCACATGATGCCCAAAGTAAGAAGGATGGGTTCTATTTGTTCAGGTGCTTTGGTACTTGCGGAAAGCGGCCTGCTGAATGGCCGCAAAGCGACTACCCATTGGTTGTATTGTGATGAAATGGCGAAGAAATATCAAAATATCCGGGTTGAACCCGATAAGATATTTGTCCGTGATGGCAATATGTACACTTCCGGCGGCGTTACCGCTGGCATTGATTTGGTCTTGAGTTTGGTCGAAGAAGATTGGGGTTGGGAAATTGCTGCGGGAGTGGCGCGTGCAATGTTAATTTTTATGCGCCGTCCCGGTGGGCAATCGCAGTTTAGTAGCTACGTGTTCAATGAAGCAAAAACCCGTAAAGATTTTCGTGATTTACAGGCATGGATAGTCAGTAATCCACAAGCCGACTTAGGTGTTGAACAATTGGCTGAACGAATGGCTATGAGTCCACGTAATTTTTCCAGGCTGTTCTGTCAGGAAATTGGTGTGACACCGGCTAAATTTGTCGAAGGAATTCGCCTGGAGGCTGCCAGGAATATGATGTTACAAACTGATTTGCCCATGGAAAGTGTCGCTACCAATTGTGGTTTCACCAATGCGGAACAGATGCGGCGGACATTTCAACGCTTGTTGAAGACGACACCGCAAGAGCATCGGGCATATTTTAAGATAGCAGGATAACGTTTTGCATCATTCCTGCGCGGTTTCGTAAGTTGGGGCAGCAATGATTACAAGGAAAGTATCGTTTTAAAAATGAAATTGTTTTTTCACCGTTTTATAAGGAGAAATGTATGTCCAGTTACAACACAATGTTTAAGTTAAGTATTAAGGAAGTTGATTTGATTGAATCTTCAATCCGGTCTCAAATCAGCCAGTTCTCGCGTTTAGATGCTACCGAGACACACAGCGTAGCCGTAGATAGCCATAAACGCATTATTGAATTGATGCACGTCATGGGTACGTTACACAATCAGAAGATTTGGTATGGTCAGGTTCATCACACCGGTGTTCCTATGGGATAAGGCAAAAGTATTGTTAAAACATCATCATTAAAATAGCCCATTAAGGAACAATGCACCATGAAAATATTATTACTTTCATCAGCTTACAACGGCTTAACGCAACGAGTCCACATTGAGCTTTTGCAATGTGGACATACTGTCTCCATTGAAGTCGCTATTAATGAGCAAACCATGCTGGAAGGTGTGCAATTGTTTAAGCCTGACATCATCATCTGCCCGTTTTTAAAGCATAGAATCCCAGAAAGTATATGGCGGCATTATGTCTGCGTAGTCGTGCATCCAGGCATTAAAGGTGATCGTGGCGCATCATCCATTGATTGGGCGATCCAAAACCAGGAAGCGGAATGGGGTGTGACTGCATTACAAGCCGCCGCTGAAATGGATGCAGGTGATATTTGGGCAACCGCAACTTTTAAAATGCGTCCCGACACCAAAAGCAGTGTCTACTCCGTAGAAGTTACCGAGGCGGCGGTCAAGGTGGTATTGCAAACGCTAGACCGCTTTCAGGATGCCTGCTTTAAACCAGAACCCCTGGATTACAACAATCCTGATGTACATGGACAACTGCGACCTAACATGCAGCAACAAGATCGTCGCATAGATTGGCAGGTTGATTCTACCGATACCATCCTGGATAAGATACGCGCTGCCGATGGCAGTCCTGGTGTTGTTGATACTCTATTTGGCAATGACTATTATCTCTACGGCGCGACCAGGGAAATTACCTTAGGGGAAAGCCATCTGGGTGATCCTGGTGAGTTGCTTGCCACCCGATTAGGCGCAATATGTCGCGCTACAAGCGATGGTGCAATCTGGTTGTCGCACCTTAAACGCAAGGCCACAAATGGCGATAAACCGACCCTTAAATTACCGGCCGCAATGGTTTTGGGCGAGAAGATAAAAGATCTGCCGGAAATTCCGATTAGCATCTACCACAGCACACCCAACACCTTCAGGGAAATCTGGTACGAAGAGAAAAATTCGGTCGGATATTTGCATTTTGATTTTCATAATGGCGCGATGAGTACCGAACAATGCTTGCGCTTACGTGATGCAGTCATTGAGGTACGCAATCGTCCAACACGGGTATTGGTGTTGATAGGGGGAAGGTCTACCTGGTCAAATGGTGTCCATCTCAACGTTATCGAAGCGGCAGACAATCCCGCCGAGGAGTCTTGGCATAATATTAATGCGATTGATGACCTTATCTTGGCTATTCTCAATACCACGACCAAAATAACCGTTGCTGCGGTTCATGGCAATGCCGGAGCAGGTGGCGTACCGTTTGCACTGGCTTGCGATAAGGTGTGTGTGCGATCAGGCGCGGTATTTAACTGCCATTACAAAAGCATGGGTTTGTATGGCTCAGAATACTGGACGTATAGCTTACCTAAACGGGTCGGCTACGAAAAATCCCTTGAAATAACAGAAGGTTGTCTGCCTATGGGTATGCAAGAAGCCAAGCAAATCGGCTTGATTGATTTCATCATACCTGAGCTGTTAACTGCTTTTGATAACAAAGTGGAGATCATGGTTGAAACCCTTGCCCAAAGCAATAATTACGAAAAAATACTGGAGAGCAAAGTGCTAAGGCGTAGCCATGATGAATTTATCAAGCCGTTAAAGGTTTATCGCCAGGAAGAATTAAGGCACATGCGGGAAGATTTCTATAAAGCGAATTCGCCTTATCATCCCGCCCGGAAACAATTTGTGTATAAGATGCCAGCAACGGAAACGCCGGAACGCTTGGCACACCATCGACAATTTGATCGCAACGATAATAGTGTTTTGTCACTAAGGGAAAGAAATGGCAGCCCAGTTGCTTTAATACAAAGCGTGAACTAAAAAAAGGATGGATGGGGCATAAAAAAACTCCCAGGCTAAAAAAGCACTGGGAGTGTCAAATCAAACACATCAGGAGGATTCAATGTTTGTGGGGGTATGCCAGAACTGGCATAATAAGTTGAGCCGCAGGTTGAAAACTTATCGCTAGGATGGCTACAAGTCAACGTGACGGCAAAACAAAATTACACTGGATGAAAGCCCTGGTAGTCCATTATGTACATCGGGCTTGGTCATTCAGCTTAAGTCGCTCGTTAAGTAATGATTTAGGAGGTAAAAACAAAAATAAACAACTTGGTGCATAGTATATATAAGTCTTTATTGGTTAACAATGTGGCTATTAAGTAATGAATAGTTTCTTATAAAGAAACTATATGCGCTTGCCAGCCAAACAACCGCGCAAAGCGTTTGTTGTTCAATAAACAGTTTAATTGTTATACTCACACAGTGTAATCTACAATCTAACTTGCATAAGAAATGCGGAGTCTACGCATGATTGATGTGAGCATACGAAATGTAGACTTTGGTGGCAATACCAACCTGTGCGGGAAAATATGACGGCTAAACATTCCAGACCCACTTCACCCCACCTACAAGTTTATAAATTGCCGCTGACCGGCCTTATTTCTATCTCGCACCGCATTACCGGTGTCCTGCTGTCCGTAGGGTTGCTGCTGGTTGTCACGCTTTTTTGTGCGATTTCACAAGGCGCGGATAGTTATGCCGCCATGCAAAGCGTGTTTAACGTCTGGTTGGTAAAATTGATTTACTGGGGATTTATTTACGCGCTGTTCTTTCACTTATGTCACGGCGTTCGGCATTTATTTTGGGATATTGGCGGAGGCTTCGCGCCAGATAAACTAAATTGGTATGCCAAAATTGAATTAGCAGTGGCGTTTGCACTCACTTTAGCCACTTGGATTTTCATTTAGCCCATGATGAATAAACTAGCCATATTTGCAAAAGGTGCAGCAACATCGGCGACTCGGCACTGGTTGATGCAGCGTGTTACGGCAATCATCCTGATCCCATTAACTTTTCGTCTTATCGTTTTCCTCAATCTGTGTATGACTGCGCCGTATCAGGAAACCGTGGCGTGGTTGAAGTCGCCGTTAAATACGATCTGCATCGAGGTTTGGTTGCTTGCCGTTTGCTATCACTCGGCAATAGGTTTACAAGTCGTCATTGAAGATTATGTTGCCAATCAAGAACGTCAAGTTAAGTTAATTAAAGCAATCAATCTGAGTTTTCTATTTTTGGCTGTTGCGGCATTATTTTTTATCTTTCGCATTATGTAACCCATAAAACTTATCAGGACGACGCATGGCTAGCGATTACAAGATTACCGAACACGAATACGATGTCATCGTGGTCGGAGCAGGCGGAGCAGGATTGCGCGCAACATTAGGGATGGCTGAAAGAGGTTTAAGCACGGCCTGTCTCACCAAAGTGTTCCCAACCCGCAGCCATACCGTCGCTGCCCAAGGTGGTATTAGCGCCGCACTCGGCAATATGGGTGAAGACGATTGGCGTTTCCACATGTACGACACCATTAAAGGTTCGGATTGGTTGGGCGACCAAGATGCCATCGAATATATGTGCAAGGAAGCCATTCCCGCCGTCATCGAACTCGAACACTACGGCGTCCCGTTTTCCAGGCGCGAAGACGGCAAGATTTATCAACGCGCTTTTGGTGGCATGACCACGCATTATGGCAAAGGCCAAGCCCAGCGTACTTGTGCGGCGGCAGATAAGACAGGCCATGCCATTCTGCATACTTTGTACCAACAATCCTTAAAACATAATGCGTTGTTCTTTATTGAATACATTGTGTTGGACTTGATTATGCAGGACGGCGAATGCCGTGGTGTGCTGGCATGGTGCCTGGATGATGGTTCGCTACACTTATTCAAAGCCCACATGACCGTTTTGGCAACGGGTGGATATGGACGCACTTACTTTTCTTGCACATCCGCACATACTGTTACAGGTGACGGCAATGCGATGATATTGCGTGCGGGTTTGCCCTTGCAGGATATGGAATTTATCCAATTCCATCCCACTGGCATTTATGGCGCGGGTTGTTTAATCACCGAAGGTGCAAGAGGAGAGGGTGGTTATTTGACGAACTCCGAAGGCGAAAAGTTTATGGCGCGTTATGCGCCTCATGCGAAAGACCTTGCCTCACGCGATGTGGTCAGCCGAGCTATCCAAATTGAAATTAACGAAGGCCGAGGGCTGGGCGAACACAAAGACTACGTTCACTTACACATTGAACATCTTGATCCAACTGTTATCCATGAACGTTTGCCTGGCATTGCCGAAACATCAAAGATATTTGCCGGAGTCGATGTCACCAAAGACCCAATTCCGGTACTTCCCACCGTGCATTACAATATGGGTGGTATCCCGACCAATTATAAGGCAGAAGTCGTGACGTTGGCGGACGGCAATCCCGATAAAGTCGTTCCAGGTTTGATGGCGATAGGTGAAGCGGCCTGCGTCTCAGTGCATGGTGCTAACCGTTTGGGTTCCAACTCCTTACTGGATTTAATCGTATTTGGGCGTTCTGCCGCAATCCGCGCTGCTGAGATCATCAAACCGAAAACGAAACACAAGCCTTTGGCAAAGACCGCTTGTGATAAGGCATTAGCTCGTTTCGATAAGTTTCGACATGCCAATGGCAATCATCCTACCGCAGAGATTCGCTTGAATATGCAAAAAACCATGCAAAACAAAGCGGCGGTGTTCCGAACACAAAAAACAATGGACGAAGGCATAACCATGATGAAAGACATCATGCAATCATTGGGCGATGTCAAAGTCACCGACAAGTCATTGATCTGGAATACCGATCTGGTCGAAACCCTGGAGTTGGATAATTTACTGTGCCAAGCGATGGTGTCAATTTCTGCCGCCGGTAATCGCCAGGAAAGCAGGGGCGGTCATGCACGGGAAGACTTCCCTAAGCGCGACGATGTCAACTGGATGAAACATACCTTGACGTGGTTAGATAAAGATAAGGTCACGTTCGGCTACCGTCCCGTACATTTGTATACATTAACGGATGAAGTCGAGGTGGTCATGCCGAAAGAGAGGGTCTACTAATGGCTGAATTTACCCTGCCCAAAAATTCTGTCGTGGCTAAAGGCAAAACCTTTACAGCGCAAGAAGGCACGAAAAACATCCGCCGATTTGAAATCTACCGATGGGATCCTGACACAGGCGAAAACCCGCGCATCGACATTTACGAACTGGATGCCGACCTGTGCGGAACAAAGGTATTGGATGGCATCATCCATATTAAAAGCGAAATCGACAGTACCTTAACATTCAGGCGTTCCTGCCGCGAAGGGGTTTGCGGCTCTTGCGCCATGAACGTCAATGGCAAGAATTCGCTGGCGTGTACCAAGGCGATTAGCGATTATCCCGATACCATCAAGATTTACCCGCTGCCGCATTTGGATGTTGTCAAAGATTTAGTGCCGGACATGACTCATTTTTATGCCCAATATGCAGAAATAAAACCCTGGTTAACTGCCAATACCACACCCCCTGCAACAGAACGTTTACAAAGCAAAGAAGAGCGCGACAAACTGGATGGCTTGTATGACTGCGTATTATGCGCCTGTTGCTCCACCAGTTGCCCCAGCTATTGGTGGAATAGCGAGAAGTACCTGGGCCCTGCGGTCTTGTTGCAGGCCTATCGTTGGTTGGTCGATAGCCGCGATGAAAACACCGAAGAGCGGCTAAACCAGCTTGACGATGCTTATAAATTGTACCGCTGCCACACCATCATGAACTGCACCGATACTTGTCCTAAAGGATTGAACCCTGCCAAAGCCATCGCGGAAACCAAAAAACTTTTGGTTCAGCGGAAAGCGTAATCGGCATTTTCTATGGACGAGTTGGCAAAATTGAGGTGGCAATGTCGAAGAGGTTCTAAAGAACTGGATTTGCTGCTAATTCATTATCTTGAAACGCGCTATCCGATTGCCGACAAAGAAGAAAAAGCCCGTTTTGCCGAAATACTAAAACTGGATGATGCCGAGTTAATGATGCAACGAGATGTTTATTGGAGTTGCCCACCTCAAAAATAGGTCATATTTTAACCTGACAATCGTTAAACTCAGCTTGAGCTTATTCGCTCAAGCATCAACATAGCTAGAGCTGGTACACTACCGACTCTTATTCCAGCTTATAGAAAGATCATGACCATTCAATGGTATCCAGGCCACATGCACAAGGCGGGGCGAGAGATTAAAGAAACTCTTGTTCAAGTCGATGTGGCGATTGAAATCCTGGATGCGCGGATTCCGTTTAGCAGTGAAAATCCCATGTTGGCGAGGTTGCGGGGCGACAAGCCGTGCATCAAGGTGCTGAACAAAAGTGACCTTGCCAATCCCGACATCACGCAGCGTTGGCAAACCTACCTGGAACAGCAGAAAGGCGTAAAAACGCTGGCGTTGTCCATGGATCAGGCTGATAAAATCAAACAACTGACTGATCTTTGCCGCAAACTTGCCCCAGCGGATAAAAGCGAAGGTAAGCTCATAAATGCCCTGATTATGGGCATTCCAAACGTTGGTAAGTCTACATTAATCAATGTGTTAGCAGGCAAAACCATCGCAAAAACTGGGGACGAACCCGCCGTCACCAAACATCAGCAGCGTATAGCAATTGGCGATAACGTGGTCTTACTGGATACGCCGGGTATGCTCTGGCCGAATCTGGAAAATAAAAATACCGGTTATCGCTTGGCAGTCACGGGAGCCATCAAAGATACGGCAATTAGCCATGACGATATTGCTTTTTTTCTGCTGGAGTATTTGTTAGAAAAATATCCAGACATGCTAAAAACTCGCTTCCAGCTTGATAGTTTGCCAGCCACCGCACAGGAATTGATAGCCATTATTGGAAAACAGCGGGGATGCCTACGCGCAGGTGGATTAATTGATGTAGACAGGGTTGCTAAAATTCTATTGAACGAATTGCGTTCAGGCACACTTGGGCGAATCAGCTTGGAAACGCCAGAAATGATGGAAGTAGAATTGGTAGAACTGGCGGTGATTCAGCAGATAAAGGCCGAAAAAAAACAGCAGCGCAAAGCCAAAAAATAGTAATGATATGTTTTAATCTATTGAATTAAAACATTTATTATTTTATGCTCTCCGAGCTTACCCCTTTATATTCGCCTAATCTTGTTGTTATCAGCAAATTGCCTATAATCAACACAGTTAAAATTTGTTGGAATCCAAGTCATGACCGAAGTAGAAAGACGACAATCGCCCCGATTTAATCCGCAAGGCTTAAAAGCCAATATTATCTTCGAACCACCACATGAGCCTGCTAACCTGCAAGGTGAGGTTGTCGATATAAGTCATACAGGTGTTAAAATCAAATTAAATTCGCCAGCCGCCGCTGGTTTGAATGGCAAGGTCAAGATACAACTTTTTTTACCTGAATCAGGCATCCCGTTCTCCATTAGCGGAATCCTTAAATACCACAATAATTCCGATGAATTAGGACTTCATTACATGGATTGTCCGGTCGTAGAAGCGTTAGACAGCTTTATGTTTGAGTGTGTCAAGTTGTCAAAAACTTGAAAAATATCAATAAATTAGAGTGAAATACATTGGGTGTTTCGCCAAGAATGTCGGAACACGGCTAACGCCGCTTTATTTACGGGTTATCAAAAACCCAAGCAATTATCTGGAGTAAATACCATGAGCAAAGAACAAAAAAGTAACAAAGAAGACAAGAAACAACCTGCCCTGAGTCCGAAAGAAAAGAAAGCGGCTAAGAAATCCAAGAAGGATTCTAAGGGTTAATAAAGTTTGTAGGCGGTTGTATATAATAAGTTTTATGGGAATGCGTAGGGCGGAAACTGGCAGGTGTTCCACCTAAAACATCGGAACAAGGCTAACGCCGCTTCCGACTTGCCGAACTATAAGCGAAATCGACTTTTGTTCAGAAATGATGAATTTTGCATATTTTCGATAAGTTCCCTAATTTAATACGTCGCTCAGAATAGCTACTGGCTTGAATATTGCGCTGTACACCTAGTGGTACAAGTTTAGCTTCGACGTTATATACATCGAACGCCCCGTTCACAGCAAATGCGAGCCGATATTCATTCTGCCATGAAAATGACGAAAGCTTAGAAAGTGCAATCTTCTCAGGTAATGCCCAATCAATAATTGGTGGCTCATATGGTTTGTAGTACTTCACTAGGCTATATTCCAAGTGCTTATTTTTTATGGATGGCCTTCGATTTAAAGCATTTTGGATTAAACCAATAAACAACATTGGTTTCAGTATTTCAATACAAGATTTTGCTTCAAATTTCTCGGCAAGAATTCCGCTACAGGTTGTGCTTAAGCAGTAGACGAATATGTCATCTTCTTTTGCAATCGATTCGAAAGTATGTGCTAATGGTATTTCTTCACCAGTATCAACTTTTGTGATTTTCAAGCCATCAATTGGCAGATGTATTTTGGTTCCTTCGTATTCATCTCTTCGCACATTTTTGTCCTCAAAGTCTCGGTAGTAAGACAATGGCCGAAATAATATTTCTCCACGTTTTATAAACGATTCGACGTATTCTTCAGAGCTATAGCGAAAGAGACTTTGTTCGACTGTGTTTTAACGTGTTTGCTTAAAACGGTTTCACCACCGCTAAAATAACAATCGCAATCAAAAACAGCACCGGCACTTCATTCATCCAGCGGTAAAAAACATGCCCGTGCTGGTTGCGGTCGTATTTGAAATCCAGTAGCCACTTGCCGCAGATAATATGGTAAATAAATAGTACAGCCAATAAGCCCAGCTTGGCATGTAGCCAGCCACTGCTGCCATAAACATCCCAGGCATAACTGGCGAGCATCCAGATCCCGAAGACAAAGGTCAAGATCATGCCCGGTGTCATGATGCCGAAATAGAGCTTTCGTTCCATCACTTTAAAACGCTCAATACTGATCGCGTCGTCGCTCATGGCGTGGTAAACAAATAAGCGTGGCAGGTAAAACAACCCAGCAAACCAGGTCACCATAAAAATCAAATGTAAGGCTTTTAACCAGAGCATAATTTATCCTTTGAGTAAATGTTGAATGCGGTTTTGCATATCTGTTAGCTCAAATGCACCAACGACACGTTTTGCAACCGTGCCATCACCACCAATCAGCAACGTCGTCGGGGTTGCCCACACCCGACCAAATGCCCTGGCATGTTCCGAGCTAAGATCAAGCACAACAGGATAAGGCAATTTACGTTCCTTGGTCATGGCGACAACTTGATTCGGAGGATCATAAGCCATTGCAATCGCAATGATTTCAAGCCCTTGCGGATGAAACTGCTGATACAAAGCAAGTAAATGAGGGATTTCCTTGATGCAGCTAGGGCAATTCGTCGCCCAAAACGTGATGAGGACGGGCTTTCCCTGCAAGTCTTGCAATGCCAAATGCTTCCCGGTAATCGTGGTAAAAGTTGTCTTTGGTGTAAAAGTATATTTCTCGCTTCTCGCCATCCATAAGGCAAGCGCGATCAACGCTATCAACATGAATCCTCTTAGCCACGGATTGGTTTTAACACGTTGTAAGTTCACATCTAACATATCCCGATTATACCAAAGCTGGTAAACTATTGGATTTTTAGCGTCTTTTCTTTTGGTTTTTAACATACATGAAAAAAATCCTTATTTCCGACAAATTGGCAGAAGCCGGCATCAACTATTTAAACGAACAAGCCGAGTCCGGCATTAAAATTCACATCGAAACCGGCCTTGATGAAGAAGGGCTGTGTAACATCATCGGCGAATACGATGCCTTATTGATTCGCAGTGATACCAAAGTCACCAAAAAAGTGCTGGAAGCCGCCAAAAACCTGAAATTAATCGGCCGCGCTGGGATCGGTGTAGATAACGTCGACATTCCCATGGCAACCGAAATGGGCGTGATCGTTATGAACACCCCTGACGCCAATGCCACCACCACGGCGGAATTGGCGATTGCCCACATGATGTCGTTGAGCCGTCGTTTGCCCGCTGCTGACCGTTCCGTACGCGCCGGCAAATGGGATCGTACGTTGGTTGGTGCGGAAATCGCCCATAAAACCTTGGGTATCGTCGGTTTTGGAACGATAGGCCGGATCGCTTCTACACGTGGGTTAGGTTTAAGAATGGACGTGATTGCATACGATCCGTTTGTTGCCCCAGAAATATACGCAGAATACGGTGTTGAGTCTGTCAGCCTCGACGATTTGGTCAGCCGCGCCGACTACATCACCTTGCATTGCCCATTAATCGAAAAAACCAAAAACCTCATCGGTGCAGCGCAGTTTGCCAAAATGAAAAAAGGCGCTCGTATTATCAATTGCGCCCGTGGCGGCTTAATTGACGAAAAAGCCTTGTACGATGCACTTAAAAACGGCCAATGCGCGGGTGCAGCGCTCGACGTTTATGAAAACGAACCGCCAGCCGGATCGCCATTGTTGGAATTGGAAAACATCGTGTTTACCCCTCACTTAGGCGCATCAACGTCAGAAGCGCAAGTGGCGGTGAGTGTTGAAATCGCACGGCAAGCGGTGTTGTTCTTGAGAACGGGCGAAGCGGTTAATGCGCTCAATTTGCCAAGAGTATCGGCAGAAGATCTCAATAAGTCGCATGATTTTATGAATTTAGCCACAAAATTAGGCAAAATATTGGCTGGATTAGCCAACCAGCCTATCACAAAAATAGAAGTGGCGTTATACGGCAAAGCGGCTGATGCGGCGGTGCGTCCAGTTTCGGTTGCCGCCCTGATTGGGGTGTTGAGCGGTCAGGTTTCCGCTCCCGTCAATCGCGTGAATGCCGAAAATATTGCCAAGCGTCAAGGCATTGCCTTGGTTGAGTCGGTTTCACAAGACTCGCCAGATTACGTATCACTTATCAAGGTAACTGCACATTGTGCCGATCAAAGCATCTCGCTTTCTGGTGCTTTACTCGGTGGTCGCCAGCCGCGTCTGGTTTGCATTAACCATTTTGATATTGAAGTCGTGCCAGAAGGCACATTGATCGTTACCCGTCATGACGATAGGCCAGGCGTTATTTCCCAGATCAGTTCGGTTTTGGGCAATGCCAATATCAATATCACCCGTATGCAAGTGAGTACGGTAGATGTCAAAGACCAGGCAATGGCGGTTATTAGTGTGTCAGAGCCAGTGTCCGATGCCATCATGCAGCAAATTTGCAATCTCACTCCCGTGTGCAATGCCAAGCAAATTAGCCTATGAGCTATGACGTAATCTGCTTTGATTGCGATAGCACCTTAAGCAAGATAGAGGGTATAGACGAGCTGGCGCGACGAGCAGGTTGTTTTGATGCAATGGCTAAACTGACCGATTTAGCCATGAACGGTGAACTGCCGCTGGAAGCCGTGTATGGCAAACGCCTGGAAACTATCAAGCCGGATAAAACTAGTATCGATTGGGTAGCCGACTTGTACATAAAAGAAATCGTTAATGGTGTAACAGAGGTGTTCGCCTCATTGTCGGCACGCGGCAAAGAAATTCATATCATTAGCGGCGGTTTACGGCAGGCAATTCTACCTTTGGCAAAATTCTTAGGATTACCGGAAGACCATGTCCATGCGGTCGATATAGTTTTTAAGGATGACGGCAGTTATCGCGGCTATAACGAAAAATCCCCGCTAGCACGATCAGGCGGCAAATCTGAAATTTGCAAGCAATTGTTGAATGGCAAGCAATCTCTGGTATTAATTGGCGATGGCAAAACCGACATGGAAGCCAAGCAACCTGGGGTGACGGTGATTGGTTTTGGTGGGGTTTGTGATCGTCAGATTGTGCGCGAAGTTGCCGATTATTTTATTGCCGAAACTGATTTAAAAGCGATTCTTCCTTTAATCTTATGATTTTATTTAGATGTTTTGAGGGACTCATTTCATGCTATCGCTCAATTGTCGAGTAATTCTTTTATCCTTCAATGGTATTTTATCGACTCCAGAGCATTGTGAGCCTAGTGAAAACTATTGGGAATTAATTGGCGAACGCGGAACCGTAATAGAAAAAGTCAACGAGAGAGGTCGAGTTCTCGTCAAGTTTGACAATACTGTATCTGATCTTGGTCTTCAGTGTCACAATCCTATTCCGAATAGCTTGTATATACTTGAAACGGATCTTAAAAAAGCTTAAACAACTTACTCGAAAAACACGAAATATTTTTATCGCTCCCACACTCAGTGACACTGTCATTAAGTTAAGCAATGCGGAGTCAAAAAACATGTTTTTTGATTCCTTATAAACAGTGAATGCCGACGCGCAAACCTAGGTTTGCACTCCAAGTTAACGATGTCTCAACGCTTAATTTATTAGCAGTGTCACGGAGCGTGGGAATAACGAAGGATCATTAATAGGACGAAATAGTCGCGTAGGCTGCATTCCATGCACCAAACACGGCTGATGGTGCGTACAACGCACACTACGAATTGAAAATATTATCTTAAACATCAGAAATACACAGAGAGAAAAGTAACAATGGCTGGACACAGTAAATGGGCTAACATCAAACACAGGAAAGCCGGGCAAGATGCCAAGCGCGGCAAAATCTTTACCAAAGTGCTGCGTGAAATCACCGTCGCTGTAAAGACCAGCGGGGCGGATGCCGCCAGCAATCCCGCCTTACGTACCGCAATTGACAAGGCGCTGGGCAATAACATGAAGCGTGACACCATCGACACCGCCATCAAAAAAGCCTCCGGTGCATTGGAAGGCGCAAATTACGAAAACGTCCGCTATGAAGGCTACGGCCCAGGCGGTACGGCGGTGATTGTCGATTGCCTGACCGACAACCGCAACCGCACCGTCGGCGAAGTCCGCCACGCCTTCACCAAAGCCGGCGGCAACTTGGGTACGGATGGCTCCGTGGCTTATCTATTCAACAAATTAGGCATCCTCAGTTATGCGCCCAGCGTGGACGAAGATGCCCTGATGGAAGCCGCGCTGGAAGCAGGCGCAGAGGATGTAGTCACTTATGATGATGGTTCTGTAGATGTGATGACAACACCGGAAACTTATCTTTCTGTTAAAGAAGCCTTGGTTACAGCGGGATTCGAGCCGGATAACGCCGAAGTCACGATGCAAGCAGCAATCCAAGCTGAGTTGGATGCCGAAACCGCCGAGAAAATGATGCGCCTGATTGACCGTCTGGAAGACCTGGATGACGTGCAGAATGTCTATTCCAATGCGGATATTAGTGATGAGATTATGGAAGGGTTGGAGTAAACCAAAAAACAAGTTAAACAATCACAGCATATCGTTCCCACGCTCCAGCGTGGGAACGCAACCCCAGACGCTCCAGCGTCCAGTCCAATAATACAACCGACAAATGGGAAGAAGCCGTTACACCATAACCGAACCCGATAAGCCACACTTTATGACCTGTACCGTAGTAGAATGGTTGCCTGTTTTTACACGCCCGGACACGGTAGAAATCTTGCTGGATTGTTGGCGTTACCAACGGGAAAACGAAGGCTTAAAACTCTACGGTTACGTCATCTTAGAAAACCATTTACACTTTATCGCCCAGGCAAAAAATTTAAACAAATGCGTGAGTAGTTTCAAATCGTTTACTGCCCGGAAGATTATCGACTATCTTAAGCTACAGAAAGCAGAGATGTTGTTGACACGATTGCGTTTTGCCAAACAAGCCCACAAGCAGGATAGGGAATATCAATTTTGGCAGGAGGGCGTACATGCCGAACTGATATTTAGCGAGACGATGATGCGCGAAAAGTTGGACTACATCCATGCCAATCCCGTAAAACGCGGTTATGTAAACCTGCCAGAACATTGGCGCTATTCGAGTGCGAGTAATTACGCGGGGCAAGTCGGCTTGATGGAAATAGATGTTTGGTGAGACGTGACGCTGGAGCGTCCAGGGCTGCATTCCCACGCCGGAGCGTGGGAACGATGAATTTTAGTTAGCCCTCAATCGATAGGGCTTTAGGGTGCGAATTCAATATGCAAAATGGAGATTGATAATATGGGTTTAATGAAATGGCTCACAATTAGGCAAGAGAATAATAAGACAAAGGAAAAAGTAAGGCTTTTTCGAATAATGATCCGGGACCATATCAATGAGTATCTTTACAATGGGGAGGGCAGATTACTCTCTAATCATACCGAAGAATTCAAGCAATACTTAATTGATGAACTTGAACGCATGATTCAGGAAATTAATACCGCCGATTTTCCAATACTCGCGCTTCGAAAACTATTGTCATCGCTAGTTTTATCATTTGCATCCTATATGGTTCTTGCATTAACTGAAGAAGAAAAAAAAGCAATGGAGGATTATGCAGAAGTCCCATGGATTAGTGGACAGCTATACCATAACTTGCCAGCTATAAGTGAATATTCTGAGGAACTCAAGAAAGCTCGCTGGGATGGCAATATCGCGGACGATGATCTACACGATTATTGTTATGCGCAAGGAAGGAAACTATTGTTTTACGCCAATGGGTTGCATTATTTTCGAGTGGTTTTTGACGACACAGCAGGAGACAAAGATTGGTTTAGACCACTAATTGTCGCTAATATGATTTGGTGGGAAAATCAATACCGCTTCCTCACGGACATGGAGAACCTGGGGCTGGACATCGTCTTAGGAACGACATATAGCGAATTTGGTAAGTTTGTATATTCAGGAATTAAAAGCCCATTCTATGAGTTTGTTATGTTTTGGGATAAAGTTACGAAGGAACTTGGTTTTCCTGGGCAACACCATTTTCTTCCGGATAGACCAGGATACAATTCAAGCCCGTAGATACCGTCTTAAAACCCAAGTGTCAAGGCTTATTTTACTGCGAAAAGAGGATCAAAAGGTTCGCCTGATTTCAAGATAGCAAAGCTAAGATGAATGAGTTTACGCATAGCGGCGCAGGCGATAGCCTTACCATTCTTGCCA